>JAUZPB010000103.1 GCA_030706145.1 Bacteroidota bacterium | reverse complement strand
TCTACAGCAAATAATCCCAAACTGGGATACAATGCGATCTATAAGACTTATGTTTCTCCTGATAATGCTCTTTATCTAGGTACCTGGGGCAATGGGTTTATTAAAATAACAGACAAAGATACTACAATTTTCAACGCGTCCAATACTGGAATGGTAGGCATTGCTAAAGCTCCAAATTATATTGTTGTAGATGGAGTTAAAACCGATACAAAGGGTAATCTCTGGGTTCTTAATTATCAATCAGGACAAAGGCAACCTCTTAGTAAATTATCTACTGATAATGTCTGGTCTCATTATCAGGACCCTTTGGAAGTTAAAGAATTCCTTGCCTCTGGGGGGCTCGTAATTGATAACAATGATACTAAATGGTTTTTTGTAAATAATACTACTGATGCCCCACCTCCAATTGGAGGTACACTTTGTTATTTTAATGGCGATAATCCACTTTATTCAAGTGACTTAAATGGCTGGGGTAGAATAACTTCTGACGATGGGCTATCTAATAGCGCAGTGTATTGCCTGGCTCTTGGAAAGCGCGGTGAACTGTGGGTTGGAATGGCAGATGGTGTTAATATTATTGATGACCCTTCTTATCCAAAGAAAGGTATAACGAACGTTTTAATTATGCGTTCGCAAATGGTACATTCAATTGCTGTAGATGCATTGAATCAAAAATGGGTTGGCACTGACAAAGGTGTATTCGTCCTTTCTTCCGATGGAACACAATTAGTTGCAAATTATACAGCTGAGAACAGCCAACTTCCTTCAAATACTGTTAACCTTGTTGCAATTGATAATAAATCTGGTATCGTTTATATGGCAACAAGCGAGGGATTAGCATCAATTACAACTAATTCGGTCAACCCTTCGGAAAACCTGGGTAATATGTATGCATATCCAAACCCCGTGCTTTTGGATAAAGGACAGCCAGCTAATATCAATATTAGCGGCTTAGTTAGAGATTCTCAGATAAAAATATTTACTGTAAGTGGTAAAATGATAACAAACTTTGTTTCTCCTGGTGCTGGGATTGCTACCTGGGATGGCAGAGATGATTCGGGAAACCTGGTTGCAAGCGGTATTTATCTTATCATTGCCTATGATACAGAAGGAAATAACGTAGGAACAACTAAAGTAGCAATTATTAGAAAGTAAATTATAATCTAACCTTTCCTTTCCTCATAAGAATTCTTATGGGGAATTTTTTATTTACATATATAACTCTTAACGTAGAATTAATTTTTTATGATAGATCTAATCAATATCTCTGTTCAGTTCTCTGGCGAATATCTTTTTAAGGAAGTAAACTTAAAAATAAATCAGGCAGATAAAATCTCACTTGTTGGTGCAAATGGTGCTGGTAAGACAACCTTGCTTAAGGTCATTTGTGGAATTCAGCCCTCTGAATCAGGCAAGATCCAACTGCAAAAAGGTATAAGCATAGGCTATCTGCCCCAGGAAAATGTTACTCATACAGGGAAACAGCTATTTCATGAAGTAAGGTCGTCTCTTAAGGTAATAAACGACCTGCAGACTGAAGAACATATTATCACAGAGGAGCTGAATAAACCTGCACTTGATGAGGCTGAAAGAGACAGATTAGTTCATAGACTCGGAGAGATTCACCATAGAATGGAAGAAGTTGGCTATTATAGCATAAATTCTGAAATTGAAAAGGTTCTCCTTGGATTAGGTTTTGAAGAAAAAGATTTTCTTAAATATACAAACGAATTTTCCGGCGGCTGGCAAATGCGTATTGCTTTGGCTAAACTTCTGCTTTCCAGTCACGACATACTGCTTTTAGATGAACCTACTAACCATCTTGATATTGATTCTCTGGAATGGCTTATTTCTTTCCTCAAAGGATATAAAGGGGCCCTTCTTATTATATCTCACGACAAGCATTTTGTTAACGAGGTTACATTTAAGACTCTTGAGATTTATCTAAATAAGCTGACATTCTTTAATGGAAATTACGACGCTTATCTTAAGTTCAAAGAAGAAAGAGATAGTCAGTTAGAAGCCCGCTTTTTGCAGCAGCAAAAGAAAATCAAGGAAACAGAAAAATTTATTGAACGCTTTCGATATAAAGCCACAAAGGCAAAGCAGGTCCAAAGCAGAATAAAACAACTTGAAAAAGAAGAGATAATTGAACTTCCAAATTTTGAAGAGGAAATCGATATACGTTTCCCCGATCCACCCCAAAGCGGCGTTGTAGCTATGGAGTTGGTCGATATTAGCAAATCATATGGTGATAACCACGTCTTAAGTAATGTTAATTTTAAGATCGACCGTGGTGAAAAGATTGCTTTTGTAGGGCCAAATGGAGCTGGTAAAACAACACTCTCAAAGATCATTTCAGGACAATTGTCCTTTGAAAGTGGCGAAAGAAAAATTGGACACAACACAATCATATCTTATTATGCGCAGGACGTGGCCGATAGTCTTGAACCTTCATTTGATATACTTCAGACTGTCGATGGCATTGCAGAAGATAAGACCGTAGGACAACTGCGCTCAATTCTTGGCTCTTTCCTTTTTACAGGTGATGATGTATTCAAGAAAATTGCTGTTCTTTCTGGTGGAGAAAAAAGCCGCGTTGCTCTTGCAAAGATACTTTTAACTAAAGCAAACCTCATCGTGCTTGACGAACCTACAAACCACCTTGACTATAATTCAAAACTGGTACTTCAAAAAGCACTTCAGGAATTTACCGGAACGCTAGTTATAGTATCTCACGATGTTGACTTCTTAAGGCCAGTTGTAAATAATGTTGTCGAGATCAGAAATAGAACAGTAAAGTCTTACTACGGAGGAATTGATTATTACCTGGAAAAACGCAAAGAGCTCCTTAGCGCTGAGTCAGCTGCTGCATCAAACGATAGATCAAATGCAAACACAAATTCAAGAAGAGACCAGAAGAGAGTAGAAGCCGAGATAAGACAGAAGAAATATGCTGCTACAAAAGATCTGATTAAGGATATTAAGACCTTTGAAAAACAGATAGAATCACTTGAGTTAAAAAAGGCAGAACTTGAAGCAGAACTGGCAAAACCAGAGATCTATACAAATCCTAACCTTGCTAAAGAAAAGAATTTCGAATATAACTCAACAAAAAACTCTCTGGATGAGGTGTTTTTCAAATGGGCCGAACTAACTGAGCGGCTTGAAGAAATTGAAAGATCTTTTTCTGCTGAATAAAACAATTGGAGAATATTTCGTTATACAGCCATTTCATCGGCTAAAGCTAGTCCGCCGTAAATTGCTGCATCATCTCCTAATTTTGTTGCAATTATCTTTATATTTTTCCCGGAATCCCTTAGAACATTTTTCTTAAATGCTTCTTTTATTTTGGGAATCATAAATTTATCAAGAGCCTCAATTACTCCGCCTCCTAAAACAATTAGATCGAGGTTCAATAGATTTGTAATGTTGGCTAAGGTTAAACCAATCTGGTCGCTTGCATCGGTTATATGTTTAATTGTAAGCTTATCCTTCTTTTTAATAGCTTGAGCCAGTGATTTGCTCTTAATAGGCTTTCCGCTCGGAACGATTTCTCTTAAGACACTTTTCTTCCCTGCCCTCAAGTCTTTTCTTATATCTCTTACAATAGCCGTTCTGCTTGCTACAGCCTCAAAACACCCCTTGTGGCCACATCCACAAAGAGGACCACCTTTACGAACGTTCATATGCCCTATTTCACCTGCAAAATAACTGCTCCCCCTGTAAAGCTTATTGTCAAAGATAAGTGCACTTCCAATTCCAGTCCCAACAAAAACTATAAGTACATTCTTTGCCTCGCCATTTAGCTCATATTTCTGTATACCCAAAGCAGCAAGATTTACATCATTTTCAATAAGTATTGGTAGAGATATATGTTTTGCCAACTCATCTTTTACATTAAAATTCTTTATACTAAGGTTAGGCGCAGTACCTATTAATCCGGTATTTGGATTGACCGAACCTGGAATTCCAATACTAACAGCTTTTATATCGTTTTCTGCTACTTTTCCCTCAGCTATTACCTTTCTGATGATCTCAGCTAACCTTTTAATCAGTTCAGCTTTACCCTTCCTGGCTTCAGTTGCTATCTTGCTCTTTACAACTATTTCTCCCTTGGAATCTAACAAAGCTGCTAATATCTTTGTCCCGCCAAAGTCAACACTTACAATATATTTAGTAGCCAAATTTGCTCCCTCTTTAATAAAATGAGTTAAAAGGTCGGATATTAAATATTTACCTGTAAATCATATTGGATTGTGGAAGATCTGTACATAAATTAATACAATAAATATATATTCTTTCATGAATAATTTCTACAAGAACAGAAGTGGTTTTTGCTTAACAATGCTTTGGTAGATAAAATATTACAATTACTTGTTATATAAGAAATTATGGGTATATTTGCCCCTTGGAATATAAATAAGTTTAGTCATTTAAGCAAAACTGGTATTAATGAATAAAGTTCAACCTCTGAAAAAATTTGGACAGAATTATCTTCAGGATAAAAATATACTTCTAAAGATAGCCGAAGAAATTAATCCTGCTCCCGATGATGCATTGGTCGAGATTGGCCCTGGACTTGGTGCTCTTACGAATGAATTGACACAAAAAGTCAAATTACTTACTGCCATTGAAATTGATACAAGGGTAGCGGAGGACCTGGAAAACAGATTTAAGAACCTTAGACTTATAAATGACGATTTTCTAAAAATCGATCTTTTATCCCTTCAGCCTGAATCCCCACAGTCACTTAGAATTGTTGGCAATATTCCCTATAATATTACTTCACCAATTCTTTTTAAGTTAATTGAAAACAATCTCTTAGTTGAAGACGCAGTATTCATGATCCAGTATGAAGTAGCTAAAAGACTTACGGCATTAAAAGGGACTAAAGATTACGGCATTTTGGCAGTGATTCTAAATTATTTTGCTGTCGTAAAATTTTGTTTTAAAGTCTCTCCAAATGTTTTCTACCCCAAACCAAAGGTCTTCTCTGCTGTTGTTCATATATTTTTCAGGCACGATAGAACCGACTCAAAGTTTAATTCTCTTTTTATAAGTGTTGTTAAAGCCTGCTTTGGAAATAGAAGGAAAACCTTAAAAAATTCTCTAAATAATAGTATATTTAGAAACATAAATTTTGATAATTCTCCTGTCAATTTGACCTTAAGAGCAGAACAACTCGATATACCTGACTTTATTTCTCTTACGGCTTATATTCAGGATTGTCTTGGCCGTTAATTAAGAATTTTAGAAATTTGAAAACCGGAATATTTTGGAAGATTTGTTAAAGAATAAAACAGATAATATAAAAAGTGCAGGCACATTTTGGCCCCTTATATTAACATTGAATATAACGGATCTTATTGTTATTGCATTCTACTTTTTTCTCACTGTGCTGAATCTGCTCTTTTGGAACAGGATTGAACAATGGTACCTTTTAATTGTTGTTAATGTAATTGTAACACTTTTTGTATTCTCAGCTGCATCTTTTGATGACAAAGGTAAAAGTAAATTCTGGAGCATAATTCACTATTGGTATCTGGCCCCGCTTATACTACTAACATTTAAAGAATTGTATTTGATGATAAAACCTATCAGAATACATGATTATGATTACATTCTTATAAATGCCGATAGATTCATCTTTGGAACTGATCCTACAAGAGTCCTTCTTAAAATTGCAAATCCGTTTCTGACAGAACTCTTGCAAATAGCTTATGGATCGTTCTATATACTTCCAATCGTACTTGGCTTAAACCTGTATCTGCTAAAAAGAAATACAGCTTTGGATTTTAGCCTTTTTGCTGTCGTATATGGATTTTTTCTTTCCTATATAGGATATTTTTTCCTGCCAGCTATTGGCCCGAGATTCACTTTGCACAACTTTTATGACATTAATAATGATCTCCCTGGACTGTTTCTTACCAATTTCCTAAGGGAAATAGTAAACACAGGCGAATCTATCCCTTTTGGGACGCCAAATCCAGCTTCAGTTGTGCAAAGAGATGTTTTTCCAAGCGGGCATACTCAAATGACTTTGATTACTATGTATCTGGCTACACGGTTTAATGTGAAATCGAAGTATTTCCTCCTGCCAACAGGGTCACTTTTAATTTTTGCTACTGTTTACCTAAGGTATCATTATGTAATTGACCTTTTAGGCGGTACAGTTTTCATGATAATTACCATGTGGAGCGGAAAATATATTTATAATAAGTGGCAAAAAGTAAAGGGCAAAGAATTATTTAGCTATGACAGTCTCTATTGAGATTCTTTATCGACTGTCTGAATGGTTTCAACTATTAAAGGAAAATATCGATCCAGGGCGCAGTTTATATCTTCCCTTAGATAGCACGAGCCATCTTCTTCCTGTGCCCGGCAGTCAAGACATACTTCGGACCTTAAGGATCTTACATAGTCTTCCATCTCTTCACTTTGTGTTGAATGGACAATTTCAACAATTTTGGGTAAGTATAATTCTAGTGCGCAGTTTTCATGTTCATTTAATGTACATTTACCTGTTTCAGTCGAATCTACGCATATTGAACATATATTCTTTCGGATTGCTCGTAAGTACTTATCCATTTTGCGACTCCAATTATTTTTCAAAAAATTAGTAATATTTAACTCTACTTTCAAGATAAATTACAATGAACAAAAAAACTCTCGTTAAGAATATGTTCGACTCTATCGCTTACAGATATGATCTTCTAAATCACCTGTTGAGCGCCGGAGTGGATGTTTACTGGAGAAAAAAAGCTCTAAAACTCTCAAAACTAAATGGAAATTCAATACTCCTGGATGTGGCCTGCGGTACTGGAGATTTTGCTATTACAGCTAAAAAGATGGGAGTAAAAAATATTATAGGAGCGGATCTTTCTAAGGAAATGCTCTTACTCTTTACTAAAAAAAGCCAATGGGCAAAGGGCAATCTTATTCAAATGGTAGCTGAAAATTGCCCCTTTAAGGATAGTTCCGTAACAAATATTACTGTGGCTTTTGGCGTAAGAAATTTCTATGACATACCTGCTTCTTTTGATTCCTTTTATAATATTCTAAAACCCGGAGGCAAAGTTACCGTACTTGAATTCCGCTTGCCTTCAAATAAAGTGTTAAGAAAACTCTACCAATTTTATTTTAAAAATATTCTTCCGATTATCGGGAAAATGATCTCAAAGGATAAAGAAGCTTATACTTATCTTCCTGAATCAGTTGAAGAGTTCGATAAGAATGTTAATCTGCGAGAATTGTTCTTGAAATCTGGGTATAGTAATGTTTCAGTACATTCACTAACCTTTGGACTGGTTCAGATAGTTATAGCTACAAAATAGTTTGACTTTTTTAATAATTAACTCTCTCCCCCTTACTGAAGAAAGGGAGAGAGTTTAAGACATTTTTAATATAAAACTAAATTATCATTAAGAAGGCCCTAAGGCTTTATATCATATGCAGTTATGTTCTGTGTTATAGTCTTTGTTGTATCTGCTAAATTGATATTGCCGCCTCCAAGCGCCCCAAGGATTGACTGATTCCCTTCAAGCTTTACAATCCCTATGTCTTCGGCAAACCAGGCAGTTGCATTGAACGTACGTGTATTGGGAGATGATAAATTATTAAGATTAGGAATAGAAAGCTTAAAGTCATATCTTATCTTTTTTGCCGATTTTGTGACTTGTCCTGATGTTAAATTCAGCGTTACATTTTCATCGCCCAAATAATTAGCTGTCAGATCTATTATATTAACATTGGCAAGCTGAGCAATTTTCACATCCATTCTATAGGCCGACCAAGGTTTTGTTTGATCTAAATTAGTTGAAAATGCAATTATCTCTTTATCAATATTAAAGGTTAACAATGATCTTAACGAATCAGGGAAAAACTTCATTAAACCTGTTGTATCAACATAAAAATAAACAGCATTATCTGTACGCCTGAAATTCGTCGTTGCACTTATAGAATCAAGACCTACAAATGAAATACTTTTTTGTGTTATATATTCTGTTCCATTTATATTTGCTGTTCCTGTAAATGTAAGATTACGAATCCCATTTCCCTGAGCATTCGCATAACTAAACCTGCTCCCTACATTACCGGGATAATACCTTTGCGCAGTTAATGTCAGCTGATTTGAAGCTGGATTTGAATTGTCTTTTTTACATGCCTGAAAAATAAGGGCCGAAGATATTAATAAAATCATTACTTTCCATAGTCTCATATATACCATCCTTTAGCATAATTGTTATCAATCCAAACTAATACTCTAATACACCTATTCTTTATTTCTTATCAGATCTTCTGAATGCTCTTCCCTCCCAAATGTCATTTTAAGTAAAGACTTATTTTACTAGTCTGCTTCTAAGTTTGTTAAAAGCTCGCGCACGGTGACTAATGCTGTTTTTAAGATCAATATCTATTTCTGCCAAAGTTTTATCAAAACCTTCAGGCAAAAAGATAGGATCATACCCAAAGCCATGATTCCCTCTTATGTCACTTATGATGCTTCCATCTACCTCCCCCATTTCGCAAATATAACTGCTTTGATCTAGGTAGACAGCACAGCATACAAATTTTGCTATGTGTGGCTCCTTAAAACCCTCTAATGCTTTTAGAAGCTTTTTGTTATTATCATCATATGTGCAATTCTCCCCGGCATATCTTGCCGAGTAAACTCCGGGCTCTCCATTTAACTGTTCAACAACCAATCCGGAATCATCTGCGATTACTGGTTTGCCATACTTTTTGAAGATAAACTCAGCTTTTATTTTTGCATTATCTTCAAATGTTTCTCCATCTTCAATTATATCGGGAACATATCCAAGATCATACAAAGAAATTATCTTAAATTCGCTGCCACCGAAGATCTTTATTACTTCGCTTATTTTCCCCTTATTGCCTGAAGCAAAAATTACTTCTTTCAATATATTTACCCCTATTATTAGTTTTCTATAAAACAGATACGATTTACTTACAGACTACAAAATTATAAAATTTGCTTCAATAATGGCTATTAATATAAAAAACAAAATCATAGACTACCTTCCAAGTGCAAAATTCAACTACATTGCTTTTACCAGATTGAAACATAAATTGTGAAACTTTTTAATAATTTTGGAATAAAAAAGCACATAGAACAAGAATATCCGCTTCTTTTACGCTCTTTTTTGTGTTTTTAAATGTCCAAATACAGAGTTCTTCCAATCCATTAGTTGTAATTTCATTTTTGTTTTTCAAATGCTTGTCGGTAAATGGAGCAATATCTTTTTTGGGAGAAAATTATAACTTGTTTATGATCGCTGTTATATACTAAATCAAGCTGAATGCTGCCATTATGTTTTTCCAGTTTAAAATATATTTAGTATCAACATTATTTTAAGAAATTCAACAAATGACAGATTCATCAGCTTGCGTGACTTTTACGCATCTGCTTATATTCTTGTCTAATATAATAGGATCTGAGCTCCTGGGGCTTAGTTTTCTAGAGGAGACTGAAAGATATGCTCATCATTATCCTGAAGACCTCCATGACAAGGTTTCAAATCTCGACAACATATATAAGAAATAATGGTCATGAGTTAAGTGACGTTTTTTAACATTAATAATCCTTCGTACTCATTTGTATCCCAAAAAATAGTTATATTTCTCAACTCTAAAATATTTACAAGTTAACTAAGATGAAAAAAACATTCATTATACTGTGCTTTCTAGCTATAAATGTATATTCCCAAATTACTGATTCTCTTAAAACTATTAAGTGTAACTCAGTCTCTCATGAAATTGATTCTTTGCAAATACTTGCAGAAAATGGTGACAGTGCAGCGCAAAATGAGCTTACCAATAGATATTATAATGGAAAAGGCGTAGAGAAAGATTACGGTAAGGCAGCCTACTGGGCTAAAAAGGCTGCTATGCAGGGGCTTGCTGAGGGCCAATATAGGCTAGGTTACTGCTACTTTTTGGGTTATGGAATAAAATCAGATACACTGAAAGCGGTATACTGGTGGGAAAAAGCAGCCAGACAGGGATTTGCTAAAGCGCAGTATAGCTATGGCACAGCTTTCTTTTATGGAACCGGTGTAATTAAAGATTTAGAAAAAGCTAACTTTTGGTGGGAGAAGGCAGCACAGCAGGGCATATCTGAAGCTCAATACAATATGGGATTTAGTTACCGCTGTGGTGCTGGACTTAAGAAAGATCCAGTTATAGCAGTCTATTGGTTAGAGAAAGCCGCTATGCAAGGCCACATAAAAGCACAGTCGGATCTTGGAATTTGCTACGAGAATGGTGAAGGCACAGCACAGGATGCCAAAAAGGCAGCCTACTGGTATGAAAAAGCAGCCGTTCAGGGCGATACTTTAGCCCAAACAGCACTTGGCTACTGCTATTACCTTGGCAAAGGAGTGGAAGAAAACCATAAAAAGGCGGTTTACTGGCTTGAACAAGCCAGAAAGAATGGTTCATTTAACGCTGAGGAGGAGTTAAAGATAATTGAATTGCCGCTAATAAAAGAACCTGAAGATTCTAATGAAGAATGATTAAACTAGGAAGTCTTTATTTCCCAGCACCACTTACTGCTTATGATAAATCTATAGACCTTTAAGGTTAATCAAAAAAAGGGTTATTATTAAGTATAAACAGGTCCATTTAAGGTATACCAAGGAGAACTCCACCTAAACAAAAACCCCAAAACGGCTAATTTAGCAATTTCGGGGCTTTAATCTTTAAGAGCGGAGAGGCCGGGATTCGAACCCGGGGTACCGCTTTACACAGTACGACGGTTTAGCAAACCGTTGGTTTCAGCCACTCACCCACCTCTCCAGAGATCAGCTTTGACTGAAATAATTTTGAGTTACTAATATAACATTTATTTACGAATTATAAAATAGATTTTCTTAAAAACTTTAAACTTTATATATAATTTATTCCTTTTTCCGAAAACAATAAATTAACACAAATGCCGCAAATATTAACTTTACTTTTTAGAATTAAATTTCTTACATTACATTCAAATTTTACTATAAACGTCTGGAACTGAGTCCATGACTGACAAAAAAAGAACCCATTCCCCTGACCTTGAATCATTTGAACCAAAAGAACAGATTGAATTAAAAGATATACTTGATTACAAGGCTATACAAAGTCTTATGGACGATTTTTATTCGTTAACTCACTTTGGTATAGGAGTAATTGATCTAAAAGGCAATATTCTTGTCGGGACCGGATGGCAGGATATCTGTATTAATTTTCATAGGGCTAACCTTTTGACTGTCAAAAACTGCATCGAAAGCGACCTGTATTTTAGTCAAAACATTAAGCGCGGCGAATATGTTGAGTATCACTGTAAAAATAATCTTAGAGACATTGTAACACCTATTTTTGTTAGTAACCAGCATGTCGGTAATCTCTTTCTTGGACAGTTCTTGTATGATGATGAAGTCCCCGAACTTAAGATCTTTGAAGAACAGGCCGAAATATATCACTTCGATAAAAATGAATATTTATCAGCACTTAGCCGCGTTCCTAGATGGGACAGAGAAAAAGTAAAAACTGTAATGAGCTTTTATTCCAAATTAGCTCAGATCATTTCAAACCTCTTAACAAGTAATCTTGCTCTGAAACAGACAATAGAAGAAAAAAAGAGTGTAATAGATCAGCTAAAAGTTGCTTCTGACAGGTATAAATTGATCTCGGATAACACAGGCGATGTTATCTGGATATTGGACCTTAATAAAGGGAAATTCACATATGTTAGTCCTTCAGTAGAAAAACTAAGAGGTTATTCTCCAGAAGAAGTTATGCAGATGGATTTTAGTGAATCAGTAACAACTGAGTCATTGGCTTTTATTAAGGATAAACTCCCCATCCGAATTTCAGAGTTTGAAAATGGTAATGGATCAGCCCGGATCGTGACAACTGAGGTTGATCAAAAATGCAAAGATGGAAGCATTGTTCCTACTGAAGTTGTTACTACTTTGATTACTGATGAAAGTGAAAAAGTTGTCGAGATTCTTGGCGTTACGCGTAATATCTCTGAAAGAAAAAAGGCAGATGAGATAAGAGATAAATTAATAAATGAACTTAATCGTTCTAATAAAGAACTTGAGCAATTCGCATATGTTGCTTCTCATGACCTTCAGGAACCACTACGCATGATCTCTACTTATACAAAACATCTTGAAATTGAGCTTAAAGATGCGCTCAATGATCGAACAGTCAAATATATGGAGATAATTATTGAAGCTGCTAAGAGGATGCACTACCTTATCCATGACCTGCTTTCACTTTCAAGGATATCAAATGCAAAAGATCCTTTTGTAGTAACTGACCTTAATAAAGTAATTGAGGATATCCAGCAGGATCAATATTTTGCAATCGCTGAATCAAAAACTGAATTCCATGTAGAAGCTTTACCTTTATTAAAAGTTGACCCTTTTCAAATAAAGCTTTTGTTTCAAAATCTTATTTCTAATGCTATTAAGTTCAAAGGTAAAAATGCACCTGTGATATGTATTGATGCTTATCATTCTGATAATACATGGACATTCAAATTCAAAGATAATGGGATCGGAATCGATCCTGAATACTTCGACAAAATTTTCATTATCTTCCAAAGGCTCCATGAAAGAGGACAATATGCTGGCACAGGCATCGGATTGTCAATTTGCAAAAAAATTATAGAAAATCATGGGGGCCGAATATGGGTGGAATCAGAAATTGGAAAAGGAACCACATTTTATTTTACCATTCCTGACATTCAGTAATATTTAATACCTCTCTGTCATATGGTCTTAATTAGCTAACTTTGAGCTAATTAGATCTTTCAAAAACCCATAAAAGCTCATAAGAAATCCTTTCCTACTGAGCTTTTACAGGTCTAATTTTGATTCAATTACTCATTATGTCCAATTTGGTATACAATTTTCCTAATTGTGTCAAACTGCAGATACGGGTATTCGTCGCGAATTCTGTCTATTGCATCGCTTGCACTAAGTTTTGATGCCCTTAATTGTTTGAATTTTGTTCGAATTTGATAATCTCTTACTGCTTTTTCGTTTATTAATCCCTTGGAATTCAAAGTTTCATATATCTCATCACTTATCAGATCTTTCAACGGATTATCAACTTTTGCTTTCAATTCGCCCATATTCATCTCTCCTTCTATTAATATACATATTTAACCCGGAAATCGTATCTTATATAATAATAAGTAAAGTTATATGTGAATGTCAATTATCTGTAACATTTTACTTTTCTAAAATATTACCTTTTTAACCTTTATCACAATAAAATAAACAAAAAAGTCCCTTTTTACAGGGACTCTTTTCTAATTTAATATGTTTTGCCCTTTAACGGAGAAGTACCATCTTCTTTGATTGAATATAATTCCCGGATTGAATCCTATAAATATAGATTCCCGAGGACACATGATTTCCAAGATTATCATCCCCTTTCCACTGAACAGTATAATCACCACTATTCGAATAAGCTTTAACAAGAGTCTTTATTTCTCTTCCCAAAAGATCATATATTCTTAGTTCAACATTACCTGCAACAGGAATATGATATCTTAAAACTGTAACAGGATTAAATGGATTTGGATAATTCTGTGCTAACCAATATCTCTCAAGCTCCTGCCCTTTTTTCTCTGCAGAAAGTATCTGATCACTTTGCTTTGTAGAAAACAAGAATTTATCTAAAGAAGTCAATGGCCTTTTAGTCTTTACAAGTATTGTGTCACCCGAAGAAGGCAGTTTTGTTATTCCGTTTATAGCTTGGTTAATAGTAATCTGTGCATGTGTGTTGTATGGACTATTCCTGTATTCAGGAGGAGTTAGAATAAGCAGGGTTTCTCCAATATCCCACCTTTTATTCTTACTTGTGCTTTTCTCATTGACAACTACTTCAACTTTTTTATTATCTGTTAGATTGTATGCCTTAAAAGGAATAAGAATCCCTTTTTGCATTGAGCTATTATATGCTGTATCTAATGGAAATTGGTAGCTGCCATCTTGTAAAGTATCTGTTTTACCCCAGATTAAAGCAATATCAACCGGTGCAATCAAGGGAAATCCAGTTAAAGTTGGACTTATTCTTACTATCACATTTGAGCCGGAATTGTTCAAAAACATAGACTTAAGTGTATCTAATTCAACTTTATGTGCCTGGTTTAATTCAACTGAAATTCCATCAAACTTATCTGTTATATAAAAAGTGTTTTCACCTCTTGTCGTTACATAGCCCTTAACAGGATAACTTCCATTTGCCAGATTCTTAATGTTCATAACTAAATTGGAAGACAAAGAATCAAAGGATATTTCATAACTATTCCCTGTTACATTCGAGGGTTCAAGAACATTAACCTTGACTTCGGTTGTCGTTTTCCCCTGTGTATGCAGAACTGAACTTTCTGAGATTTTTCCAAATACATAATCAGGAATTATTTTTCTAGCTATAATATCATAATCCTTTAGGTATTGGCCCCAGCTTGACCATACAAAGACAAGTTCGTTTGAGGAATTTACAATTAAATCGGGCTCCCACTGATAGTTATCTGTATAAATATTAACTCTGGTCTCTGGTGTAACAAAACGGTTTTGCTGGTCAATTATACAATAATAAACACCCTCCCTGCTGCCATCTGTCGTCCAGCTTGACCATACAGAGGCCAGTCTGCCATTACTTAAATACTTAATCTTTGGCAGCCACTGGTAGTGTGCGGTTGTAGAGTTTACAAGTACTTCAGCACCATTTTTTGTGCAATCAGAGTTGTATTTCTGAAGATAAATACCCCCATCATCTCCATCCTGCTCCCAGCTGCACCAGGAAATTGCAAAACTATTGTCACCGTTTATTGCAATATTTGAAAACCACTGGTAATCAGCACTGTACTGATTTACCTTAAATTCCTGCTTGGATTTTGTCCCATCTGAATTAAAAACCTGTGCATAAATATCATAACAATCTGTATCATTTATCCACGACTCCCAGGAAACAATAAACCTTCCATCTGAGAAATGGCGTACACAAGGTCTGGCCTGACTATAAAGCACTGTTGTATTAATTTGAAATTCATCTGATGACTTCTTTCCATCTGAAGAAAACCTTTGTCCAAATATTCCTCTATCACTTCCATCCTGGAACCAGGATTCCCAAACAACTACAAAATTCCCATCTTTATCTATTGATACATCTGGCGAATTTTGCGCAAATGCTCTTGTCTTATTGACCAGAAACTCTGGCAGAACCTGGATTCCATTTTTATATATTTTCGCCTTTATATCAAATCCATATTCTGGACTTCCCGGGCTAAATGATGCCCAGGCAATGACAACTGTCCCATCTTTTCCTATAGCTACAGATGGATTTTCCTGTTCCCCGGCTGTGGTATCATTTACAAGGATTTCTTTCCCGATTTTATTATTATTTTTATCAAACATCTGCATGAATATGTCCTGCTTGTCAATTTCCGAGATTTTGCTGGTTGACTGCCAAACAATGACATAATTCCCATTCTGATCCGGACCTGCAATTCTCGGAGCTCTCTGTGTGGAATCCTGCGTTGAGTTTACAAGGAATTCATTTTGAGAAAACAGGCTCGATGTAAATACCACAAATAAAATAAATAGTATTTTTTTCATAGTTTTTTTCTTATTTCATTTGAAAATCTAATAATGGTAAGTTACTTGCTCCTGG
>JAUZPB010000102.1 GCA_030706145.1 Bacteroidota bacterium | reverse complement strand
TCTGCATAGCCGATAACAGGGAGCAGCGGAGTACGCAGTTCATGAGGTACATAAGTTGAGATATCGGAATATATTCTTTGGAAAATAGAATCAGTTCTATCTTTTTTACTTAGTTGAGTTTCAATTGACTCTAAAAGTTCTTTAGCAGTAAAAGGTTTCGTAAGGTAATCATCTGCGCCAGATTTCATACCACGCCTTAGATCAGCAATATCAGACTTGGCAGAAAGAAAAATAAAAGGGACTTTCATAGCATAAGGCAATTGCTGAAAATAATTTAAGACCTGATATCCATCAATTCCAGGCATCATAATATCAGAGATCACAAGATCGGGGATTGAGCACTCCAAAAACTGTATTCCTTGCCTTCCGTCTTCTGCCTGATCAACGCAGTAGCCATTTAGCTCAAGCATTTCACAGATAGCATCTCTTACATCTTTATCATCCTCGATGACCAGAATTTTTTTCATTATGCAGGAATTCTCCAGAAATATTTAGCAGTATGATAGATTAACCATATAATTACTATCGGCATTAGAAGTTAATACTTTAGATACTCAGAGAGCAAAAACAGCAAGAGCTAATTGTCTTATTAAAATAAATGCATTTTTTACAAAGAAAGCCAACCGACAGTTGACATTTTTTATGAGCTTTTACAGGCAAAGAAAACTAAGCTGTGGACAAATTGATTTTCTTGGGATTATGACTTAAGTTTACGTAAAAATTTTGGGTCTCTGTTCATATTCGTGAAAGTATATTTTTGCCTTCCCGGAACTCTACTCCCGGAATTATTGCTTAAACGCCGTATATAATAATTCGATAATACAGACGCATTAAACAACAATAATATAAAAATCACTATGCAAGAACAAATCAAACTTATTGCCGAAAGGCTAAAAGGATTAAGGGAAATCTCAGAGATTTCAGCCGAAAGTTTTGCAAAAGCGCTAGAAATTTCAACCGAGCAATTACTGAATTATGAGAGCGGAGAGGTCGATATTCCAGTAGGAATTCTGTACAAAGCTGCAATGAAACTTGGCATTGAGCTCTCCGCCCTGCTAAGCGGTGAGAATCCAAGGCTCCGGGTATATTCAATAGTACGGAAAGATAAGGGATTAAGTGTTGAAAGAAGGAAGCAGTATAAGTATACAAGCCTGGCATACAACTTCATCCACAAAAAAGCAGAACCATTTATGGTAACAATTGAACCTGAAATCGAAGAAGACTCTCCGGTGGAATTTAATTCCCATCCCGGGCAGGAATTCGATTATGTTATTGAAGGGACAATGAAGATCATAATCGACAAATATGAGATAATAATGAATGAAGGGGATTCGATCTATTATGATTCAGGCTATAAACACGCTATGAGAGCATTAAATAATAAAACTGTAAAGATGCTTGCAATAATATTGTAGATTTTGATTTAGTAAACTAGTAAAGGAATATTCAATTGATGCTTGACAAATACGTATCACAAACTAACTACAGGTCATATGATGAATTTATTGAAAACTTTAAGGTAGATGTACCAGGAAATTTCAATTTTGCATTTGACGTTGTTGATGAAATTGCCAAAAGCACACCAGAGAAAACAGCAATGGTATGGTGTAATGACACAGGAGAAAAAAGAGTATTTACTTTTGCACAGATGAAATACTATAGTGACAAAGCAGCTAACTTTTTCAGGTCATATGGTATAAAAAAAGGTGATCCTGTAATGCTTATACTAAAGAGGCGGTATGAATACTGGTATTGCATGCTGGCACTGCACAAAATAGGAGCGATTACAATACCAGCCACACATCTTCTGAGCGCAAAGGACATTATTTACAGGAATAATGCTGCTGATGTCAAAATGATAGTCTGTGTTTCTGATGATGATGTACTTGAGCATGTAGAAAAAGCTGAACCTAAGTCATCTTCTTTACTCCATAAAGCTTCTATAGGAGTAAAGCGTGAAGGATGGCTAAACCTCACTGAAGAAATTGAGAATGCATCGTCTGAATTTGCAAGACCCGTGGGAGACCAGGGTACTTCGAATGAAGATACAATGCTTATTTATTTCACATCGGGGACAACGGGAATGCCCAAGATGGTAAAGCACAATTACATTTATCCACTTGGACATATTCTTACGGCAAAATACTGGCAGAATGTAGAAGACAATGGGCTGCATTTAACAGTTGCAGAGACCGGGTGGGCCAAGGCTGCCTGGGGTAAAATATACGGGCAATGGCTCTGCGGTGCCGCTGTTATGACATATGATTTTGAGAAGTTCATACCGAAGGATCTTCTGGAAGTAATTCAGGAATCAAAAGTTACTTCGTTCTGTGCTCCGCCGACAGTATACAGATTTATGATAAAAGAAGACTTAAGGAAATTCGACCTTAGTAATCTAAAATACTGCGCTGTTGCAGGAGAACCTCTTAATCCGGAAGTATATAAGCAATTTTATGATGCCACTGGACTAAGGCTTATGGAAGGTTATGGGCAGACAGAGCTGACTGTTGTGCTGGCGACATTTCCATGGATGGAACCAAAACCAGGATCGATGGGAAAGCCTGCACCGGGATATGACATAGATATTCTAGATCCTGATGGCAAACCATGCGAGGTAGGTGAAGTAGGACAAATAGTAGTATATACTGAAAAAAGGAAGCCAGTTGGTATGTTCAGCGGTTATTTCCGCGATGATGCACTTACTGAGAAAGTATGGAACAACCATGTATATTATACAGGTGATACGGCCTGGAGAGATGAAGATGGCTATTTCTGGTTTGTAGGGCGTGCTGATGATATAATAAAGAGCTCAGGCTACAGGATAGGACCTTTTGAGGTTGAAAGTGCACTTCTTGAGCATCCGGCTGTCTTAGAATGCGCAATAACAGCAGTTCCCGATCCAATACGCGGGCAGATTGTAAAGGCAACCGTAATCCCGACCAAAAGCTATATTCCAAGCGAGGAGTTAGCAAAAGAACTGCAAGAGCATGTAAAAAGGGTAACTGCTCCATATAAATATCCCCGCATTGTGGAATTTGTTACAGAACTACCAAAGACAATAAGTGGAAAGATAAGACGTGTTCAGATAAGAGAAAACGACGATAATGGTTGATTGATATGAACTACAGGATTCAGGAAAACTGTGCACTCTATGCAAGTCCTGGGAAAGAAGGATTCTACAAAAAATTAGGATTTTCTTTTATGAAGACAGGAATGGCACTATTCTTAAATCCTGAAAAGATGAAAATAAAAGGAATGATATAATTCTTAAGTTTAATAAGCCACAAAGATATCGTCCAAAAGACGCAGTGGCAACAATTTGCCGGAGGACATTTTATCCGGCAGAACAGCAATGATATTACAGAAATAGTCTCATTGCTGTTCTAACTAAGATTTTCTTTGATTCATCCTCCTTCTCCCCCATTTAAAACAGCTTATTACAAAAAAAATCATCCCCATCTTATAAGAATTTTATTTTACTAACAGGTAAAAGGAACTTTCTTTAGCCTTAGGACATCTAATTTTCATCTAATTTAATTATAATTTCCACCACGAGGGTTCATGAAGTTAAACTTTATAATTTTTACTATTCTTCTTTACGCATCATCTTCTTTTGGACAGACCAGGCTAATAACAGGTAAAGTTAAGGATCAGCAAAGCAATACTCCTCTTGCAGGAGTAACAGTTGTATTACTATCCAAAGCAAATGAAAAGCTTTTAAGCGGGACAGCAACAAATGAAAGCGGAGAGTTTGAGATAAAAAGCAGTTCAAAAGAAAAGAGTGTAATTCTAAGATTATCTTTTATTGGATATGAGACAAGACAAATAGACTCTCTTACATTCCGGGAGGGGAAATCGGACCTTGGAGAGATAAAAATGCGTACTTCCGCCATTATGACATCTGCCGTTGAGATAAAGGGGCAAAGGCCGATGGTAGAATATCACATAGATAAGCAAGTAATAAACATGGAAAAGGTTCCAGGTTCACAAAGCGGCTCGGTGACAGATGCTCTAAAAAATACGGGAATAGTTGAGGTCGATCCATCTACAAATAAGCTAAGTGTAAGAGGAAACAGCAATGTAAACATATTAATTGATGGTAAGCCGCAGGCCATGGCAGATGACCTATTATCACAAATGCCGGCAACTTATGTTGATAAAGTCGAAGTAATTACAACGCCATCAGCAAAAGATGATCCAGAGGGTGACGGCGGAACTATAAATATAATAACAAAGAAAAATAAGATGGATAACTATAATGGCTCTGTCTCCCTTTATTCCTCCACACAGGAAGTCGGATTTGGAAGTCTTGTAGTTAACTATAGAAAGAACAAATTAAACATATTTTCTTCAGTAAACGGATATTTTGGGCATCTCGATAGAAATTCCAATGGGCAGAGACTTAACTATCAAAGCACATCTCTTCACTCACAGCTATACGAGTCACAAAGGACAATGAAGGGATATATGGGAGAAGCCAAGCTTGGATTTGATTATGACTTCGACAGCCTGAATGCATTTTCACTTACAGGTAATTACGACAAAACAAATGGGAAGATAATAAACAATTCTCAGAACAGGATCTTTAACATTAACGATATTCAAACTTATACATATAGCCTGGATGATGATGGGCGCGGAGATTTTAACAACTATACAGTTACAGCTAACTACAAAAGAAAAATAAACACTAAGGGGCATGAATTATCAGCAGATGCTTTTTACTCGGATCTGATCAATTCCATGAAAGATCTTTTAACAACCGAGTATGATTATAATCCATTTTATCCTGGTCTTCAGAACAACATTAATGATATAAAGAACAGGACACTAATACTAAATTCTGATTATGTAAATCCCACAGAAAAGTATGGAAAGTTTGAGGCCGGTTATAAATTCACTTTAAGGGACAGGAAAGCGTCATTAGATTACTCGACCTTCAGCTATTTATCAAACTTATATAATGATAGCCTTGGCTATAGTAATACATTTAAGTATAAAGAGAACATTAACGCACTATACTTTGCATATACAAATAATATCTCAGTAATTGAATATAAATTAGGTTTAAGGCTTGAGCACACATATACAGACGGCGAGCAGGTAACAACAGGAGAGACCTTTAGCACAGATTATAATAGTTTGTTCCCATCTTTAGGTCTTTCATACAAATTCAATGATCTTTTCCAGCTTGCATTTAATGCAGCAAGAAAGATAAATCGTCCACAGATGGATATGATAAATCCTTTTATAAGGGTAAATGGTCCAAACAATATTACGCGTGGTAATCCAAAGCTTGAGCCTACATATGTAAACTCATATGAATTAAAGTTCAATCCAATACTGAACGTTTATTATAATACTTCCAAAGGAAGGCCGACAGGAATCTCAACAAATATTCTAGACAGTATAACTGTAAATACAACAATTAATTCAGCATTAACAAAGAACTACGGCTTTGAGTTAACAATTCCAATCATAAATGAGCCTCGTTTTCCAATCAAGTTCCCAGAGTGGTTTCAAATGTTCAACATAAGGATTGCTTTTAACAGGTTTATAGAAGATGGAGGATATTTGACAGAAAACTACTCCATAAAAAGAACGAACTGGAAATTTACAGGGAATTTCGGTCTAAAGCTCTGGGAAGATATTAATGCAATGTTCTATTATAATATTACGCCAAAGTCACAAGACGAACGTTATCACAATGGTTCTACAGCACTCCTTGGAATGCTTATAAGCAAAGATTTTATGGATAAAAAGCTGCAGATAAGTCTGAATATAAACGACATACTAAACAATATGCGGCCGGTCAATGAGACCTACGGCTCTAACTTTTATAGTTACAACAAAACAGAATATGTAAAGAATCAGAATATTGGTATTTCTATAAGGTACAATTTTAATGATTTTCAAAACAGGCAGGAAAAGACAATTGATGATGGAAGGGACAAATCAGAAAACGGAATGTTTAAATAAGGATAGAGCTATCTTTTAGTAGAAATTTTGAGTATTTGTTTTTTTATGATTTATTATTTAGAGATAAGAATAAGGCACTTTAAGAAAGCAGGAATAATTTTTCTTAGGTCAAAATAAATTATTAATAAAAGGAGAAAGTTAAATGGCTATTAAGATCTCTGGACCCTCGGTAATAAAAGCAGCAGGAAACAAGCCTAAACTAATTGAAGAGTATGCAGGCAAAGTAAATACAAAAGAAGACAGGATCAGTATTGCGAAAATGACCAGCCCTGAAGGCTGGGTTGAACCAGGGCAGACTCCAGAATTCGATGAATACACCGTTGTCCTTAAAGGAAACTTAAGGGTAAAGACGAATCAAGAAGTAATTGAATTAAAAGAAAAAGAGGCAATCCTTGTAAAGAAGGGAGAATGGGTACAATATAGCACTCCATATGAAGGTGGAGCAGAATATATGGCAATATGTTTGCCTGCTTTTTCCCCCGAAGCAGTCCATCGCGATGACTAAAAATGTTATAGTTTTAATTCTTTGTCTTTACTTGTTTTAGAGATGGGAGAGTAAAAGCAAAAGTTGATCCTTTATCTAGTATGCTTGTAACAGATATATTGCCTCCGTTTTTTTCGACAAGATCTTTGCTCAGGACCATTCCGAGTCCTGAGCCTGTTTCTCCGCAAGTTCCTTTTGTACTAAAGACAGTATCTATTCTGAATATCTTATCGAGTTTTTCCTTAGACATACCTATACCAGAATCCTCAACCATTAAAGAGATTTGATTTCCCGTATCTTTTGACCTAATAGTAACCTTTCCTCCTTCACAAGTAAACTTAATTGCGTTTGAAAGCAGGTTACGCAAAACAGTTTCAAGAATATTTTTATCGGCAAAGGCAAAAGTGTTTTTCTGCACTTCATTAATAATCTTGATTGATTTATTGCGGGCCGAAGGGACAAAAAGGCTTCTTATATTTTCGACTTCAATATAGAGGTCCAATTGCTCTGGTTCGGGCTCAATTCTCCCGCTTTGCAGTGCAGACCATTCGAGGAGATTATTCAGGAGGCCAAAAATTTTCCTTGCCGATTGGTTTATAAAAGCAGCGTGTTCTGATATTTCTTCTTTAGTCATACTAGAAGAATTCTTTACCAAATCTTCTGCCAGTCCAAGCAGACCGAAGAAAGGGCTACGCAGGTCGTGTGCAAGGATTGAGAAAAATTTATCTTTAGTTGCATTGGATACACGGAGTTCAGCATTAAGCTTTTGCAAGTCTTTATGGTGCTGGCTTATCTCATGGTTTTTCTGGTTGAGAAGTGTATTTATTTTTTGTTTTGATCTATAAGCTGCAAAAATAACAAGAGCAATAAATGTGACAAATAAGAATCCAGCAATCCAAATATTTCTTACGTTTTTCTGTTTTAAGTTTTCTTTTTGAAGCAGAGCAATGTCCTTATCTTTCTTTTCGCTTTTATACTGCAAATTCAAAGCTGTGATTTTTTCCAGGCTTTGTGCATCATTCAGACTGTCTTTATATGAGTAATATAGAGTTTGGTATTCGAAAGCTTTTTTATAATCACCTGTCTTTGTACACAATTTGCTTAAATACTTTAGAGAAGAAGCCATTCCCCTTTTGTCGCCAATAGAAGAACGGATCTTGTAGGCTTCCAAGAAATTGCTAAGGGCAAGGTTATATTTGCATTGTTTTTCATATACCTGACCAATGCCGAATATAGAGGAAGCAACGCCACCTTTATCACCAAGTTCTTCTCTTAATTTAAGAGCCTTATTGTAATAATACAGTGCTATGTCAAACTTTTGCATCAATCTGTTTATTATACCCAGGTTCTGATAAGACCCGGAAATACCAATCTTATCATTTGTAGAAAGTCTAAGTTTCAAAGCAAGTTGATGATATTTAAGGGCTTCAGGAAAGTTATTCTGGTCATAATAAACAAGTCCCATCATTTCATAAGTATTGGCCATTGCCTCATTATCATTAAGCTTCTTTCGGATATTCAGAGCCCTGTTGCAGTATTCGATTGATTTTTGATAATCTTTCAGTATATAATTAAGCGTAGCTATAAGGCTATAAGAGGTAGAAAGTCCTTTTAAGTCGGAAGTTTCTTCCTCAATTTTAACAGCCTTCAGGAAGTACTGCATAGCTTCCTCATAATTGCCTAGCAGTTGTACAGACTCACCAAGAAAGTTAAGTGAAAAAGCAATATCGGATTTATTACCAAGAGTTCTTCTTATTTGGAGAGCCTTCAGATGATTTTCTTTTGAAAGGTTATACTTACATAATTCAGAGTATATTTGGCCAAAGTTTGAATAGCTGTCTGCCTGGCCTTTAAGATAATTTGACTTTTCAGAGAGCATTAGGGCCTGTTTGGAATATTCAAGGGCTTTCTGAGGCAGGCTGTTTTTATAAAGGAAAGATAGTTTATTCAGGGCATCTATTTTTTCAATGCCAGGCCTGTTTTTTACAATAGTTTCCAGGCTATCAGTTTTATTAAAAGGGAAGAGCTGAACAGCAAAACCAAGTAAAACTGCAGCCAGGAAGGATACAAATACTTTTTTCATATAATTTCGCCTAAGATAAACCCATTTTAAATACTATCGAAAGTAATCTCTATTATTTTAGAGGATTTCGATCATTTAACCTGACTTTTGAGTAAAAGCACATCTAAAAATGTTGTTCCTTGATCATACATTTTATGGCAAGTGAATTAGAATTGTTTATAATATATAATAAATACGATCCCCCACGTAGAAAATAAAATAGCTCATTAAAGCAATCGGCTTATCTTTCGATCAGAAGGTATTCTCAATAAAAAATTAAATTTTCCCTGGAAATATTTCCGTTTATAAGACGCATATTATTGTGTCTTAAAAATAAATTATTTTAAGATCATTTATACCCATCCTAAAGTCAATACTGAGGAACAATAAGGGACAGATCACCCATATTGTTCCTCTTCTTTTTTATAGCATAGAAACACGCTTAAAGGGAAAATATCTTCTCTATAATAAGTAAAAGAGCAGAAATCTTCTTATTTTTGACCAGATTTGAATTAATTATTAGGTAAGAAGATGAAAAGCAATTTGATTCATATTCTTATTTTCTTCCCCTTTCTTTTGCTGGCAGGATGTGCCACAACAAAGGATGTGGAGTCAATAAAGCAAGAAGCCGAGCAGCTGCACAATGAAATAATTTCGATTGATACACATACAGATACTCCCTTAAAGCTTCTGCAGAAAGATTTCGATATAAGGAAATCACATAATGCGCAGGAAGATCAGAGCAAGGTAGATTTTCCGCGTATGAAAGAAGGGCGTCTTGATGCTGTATTTTTTGCAGCTTTTATAGGTCAAGGGCCAAGGACAAAGAGCGGCAATGAAGAAGCAAAGCTGAAGGTGCTAAGTATTATAGATACCATACACTCTGTAATAAAAAAGAATTCTGATCTGGCAGAAGTTGCCTTAAATGCATCTGATGCAGAAAAAATTAAATCAAAAGGGAAACTTGCCATCTATATAGGTATTGAAAATGGCTATGCGCTCGGCAATGATCTGTCGATGATAAAAAAATACTATGATCTTGGTGCAAGGTATATAACTTTATGTCACACCAAGAACAATGACCTCTGCGATTCCTCAACTGATCCTGATAGTGTTAATACTTATAAAGGACTAAGTGAGCTGGGTAAGAAGGCAGTAGAGGAGATGAATAGCATAGGGATGATGATAGATGTCTCCCATATATCGGATAAAGCATTTTATGATGTCATAAACTATACAAAAGTTCCTGTTATTGCCTCACATTCCTGTGCCCGTGCAATATGCAACAATCCCAGAAATATGGATGATGCAATGTTAAGGAAGCTTGCTGAAAATGGCGGAGTTATTCAGATGTGTATTTTGAGTGAATATGTGAAGGACCCCCCGGCAAATCCAGGCCGTGATTCTGCGATGAGCGTTTTTAGAAATAAATATCCCGGCTATGAGGCACTGACAGACGAGCAAAAGGCAAAGATGAGAAGTGAAAGGAATGAAATTGACAAAAAATTTCCGCGTTTACTTGCAAATGTTTCCGATGTTGCAGACCATATTGATCATATAGTATCAGTTGCTGGGATTGATCATGTAGGAATAGGGACAGATTTTGATGGAGGTGGCGGAGTAAATGGGTGCTTTGATATAAGTGAAATGAAGAACATCACAGTTGAGCTACTAAAGAGAGGATATTCGCACTCAGATATAAAGAAGATCTGGGGAGGGAATTTTCTAAGGGTATTCAGGCAAGTTGAGCACTATGCTCAAATGGCCCATGCAAAGAACTAAAAAAATAGGCACAAAAAAAGCGCCTTGATCGGGAGGCGCTTTATCAGGAATAAGGAATATCTATTTTTTAGCTACGTGGTTTAGCTTCATTAACTACGATATTTCTTCCGTTCAAATTAGAATTGTTTAAAGATTTCATAGCTTCTTCGGCTTCCGATGGGTCGCCCATTTCTACGAAACCAAATCCTTTTGATCTTCCTGTTGCCCTGTCCATTACAACCTTTGCAGAAACGACAGTTCCAAATTTCTGAAATGCTTCTTCCAAAGCCTGATCATTAATTGACCATGGTAATGAACCTACGAATAATTTAGTACTCACAATAGAACCCTTTAAAAATAAAATAATAATTTCCGGACTATTTCCGGTTTATTAAGATAAGTATAAATTCTTCCAGTTCCTAATACTTTTTTTATTACACAAGAGATTATTTTATTTTTTTTCAAAAAGTTTAAGAAAAAGATAATAATATTAATACACAGACGTCTTATTTGCAACTAATTAAATTATTTAAAATATTTTTTGACAATTTGGTTCATATTTTTATTTTTGTCTGGCCGGTCATAGTCTTGGAAGAGATCATTTCTATGATCAGCTGGGAAGTGAAGGTTGTAAGTACAGGAAAGTACAGCGTTTTTCGATATTTGCAATAAACGATCTTGCTGACAGGATAATTATTTATATTAGCACATATTTTATAATGCTTCCCAATAACATTTAGCCAAAAAAAATACTTTAACACATTTACTACTCAATTTTGGAAATTGATTATCTCGTTTTCTGAATAAAGTTAATTAGTCAAGTCGGTTATTATTCTTCTGTTTGCAAGAAGGCAGGAGAAATATATAAAACAACAGGTAGAACTAATTACATTACAAACAAACGTGGAGTAGTGAATGGGAAAAAAACTTTCATTTTTGTCCATAATACTATTTATGGTCATCTGTTCGACATACCTAAATGCACAGATAGTAATTCAAGGAAAAGTAACAGATAAACAGGATAATCCTTTAACAGGTGCTATTATTCTAGTTTCAGGAACGAACTACGGCACCAGCACAGATATCCGTGGTGAGTATGAGCTTGAAATAAAAAAATTACCCGCTGGCACAAATACAGTTGAAGTAAAGTATGTAGGATATAAAACCAAAAAGGAAGTATTGCAAGTTACTTCAGGCCGGGTAACATTTGATTTCAAACTTGAAGAAGATCTTTTACTACTTGATCAGGTTGTTGTTACAGGCAATGCAGAGGCTGTAGAGAAAAAGAGCCTAGGCAACAGTATCAGCACACTTCAGAACAAAGAATTGCAGAACATTGGTACAGGTCAGGTAGATGCAGCCTTGACAGGAAAGATACCAGGGGCAATGGTACAGGTAAATTCAGGAAACCCCGGTGGTGGTACCTCAGTCAGACTGCGCGGCCTATCTACATTATATTCAGGTACATCTGATCCATTATACATAGTCGATGGAGTTATTGTAGACAACAGTGCAAGTTCACTTATTGACATGGGTGGAAATGCAACAAACCGAATAGCAGACTTTGATCCCGAGGAGATAGAAAGGATTGAAGTAGTCAAAGGTGCAGCTGCTGCAGCTTTATATGGTTCACGTGCAAACAATGGTGTAGTTCAGATATTTACAAAGCGTGGACAGTCAGGGCAAATGAAAGTAAGGTTGAATTCAACAGTAGGTTACGATCAGGTCGTTAAAAAGCTTGATATGATAACATATCCTTACACAAAGGCCTCAAAAGATGGGGCATTATTGCCAGTAACGCGTTATGACTATCAGAATGAAGTTTTCCAGATAGCGCCAAGGGCTACAACAAGCCTCTCGCTTTCAGGTGGAGACCTTACGACGAAATATTTCCTTTCCGGTTCATGGAATGATCAAGACGGTATAATTAAGTCGCAGCATTATGATAAAAAGAGTTTCAGGGTTAATGTTGACAAGATCTTTAACGATTGGTTAAGCGGGTCAATAAGCACCAATTATATACACTCGCTGAATAATATTGTAGCAAATGGCGGAGCTTACAATAATGGTTTTGGTGTATTGACCGCAATAACTAACCTTCCCAATACATATAACTCATATGCAGATGCAAACGGTGTTTATCCACTGGCAGGCTTCAATCCTGCAGGAAGAGGTAATCCATTAGATATTATTAATAACTGGAAAGCACCCGAAGAGATAAACAGATTTGTGGGCGGTTTAAGGTTTGACATAACACCATACGAAGGCTTATCAATCCAGTACCGTTTTGGCTATGATGGATATAATCAGGATGATAAGTTCTACATTCCGCGTATTTCATCACAGACTGCATATCCAAATGGTTTTTCAGAAGATGCAAGCAAATTATCATCTAGTCTGAATTCCAATATTGATGTAACATATAACACAATGCTGACCCCAAAAATTAAATCGACCTCAGCTTTAGGAAGCGAGTATACAGAAGCAAAAAGTGATATAGTTACTTCTTCGACGCAGGATCTTACTCCCTTTGTTGAACTACTTACAGGAAGTTCAGCTTACAATGCACTAGCAGAGTTGAAAGATAACAGAAGAACACTGGGCTATTATTTCCAGGAAACATTCAACTATGATAATTTCCTATACTTGACAGGATCAGTAAGAGCAGATGGCTCATCAACTTTTGGTGCTGATGAAAGGTGGCAGATATTCCCCAAATACAGTGCTTCCTACATTTTATCTGAGAATAGTTTCTGGAAAGAAAATTTAGGTGACTATATTAGCTATTTTAAGATAAGAGGAGCTTTAGGATTCTCTGGTGGACAGCCAGCTTCAAGTTTCGGAAGACTTTCAAACTACAACCAGGTTTCATATAGCGGAATGACAGGATTAATAAACAGCCTAGTCTTAGGTAACGACAAGCTAAAACCTGAAAGGATGAGAGAATGGGAAATTGGAACCGACTTTGAGTTATTTAATGGAAGAGTAGGTATAGAGTTTACATACTTCAACAAAAAAGTTGAAGACTTAATTATGCTTGCTCCTGTTGATGCATCGACTGGTTTTACAAGTCAGTACCAGAATGTCGGTATACTTTCCAATAAAGGTGTTGAGCTTCTCTTAAGGACAGTAAACCTTCAGATGCCATCTTTTAACTGGTCAACAACTCTGTCTGTTTCAACAAGTCATCCTATAATAGACAAGTTATATGCAGGCAAGACAATTACAATAAGCTGGTATCAGACAATACTTGAAGAGGGGAAAGCTCCATCGACATTCTATGCTTACCGCATTGATTATAATAAGCTTGATGCAAATGGACTTCCGACAAGAAAGACATATAAAGAATACTTAGGTGATCCGAATCCAAAACTTATGTGGGCTTTTACCAATGAATTCACATTGTGGAATAATCTTTCAATGAGAGTCATGTTTGATGCACAGATGGATTTCAAGGTGCTCGATTGGAATGCAAGGAACTTAAAGAGCGCATCATATCCTAATTCACCTGATTATGAAAAAGAATATACAGGGCAGCTTCCGTGGGGATATAACCAGAGGATCAACAGTGCTATTGGTGAATTTGTATCAGATGCAAGCTTTGTAAAGCTAAGAGAAGTTTCAATTTCCTATACATTAAAGAATCCGACGATTCAGTCGCTGGGATTAAGTAATATTCAATTAAGCCTGATTGGACGAAACCTTTTTACAATCACAGATTATACAGGTTACGATCCGGAGACAAACGGTGCCGGGCAGGAAGCATTTGTAAGAGGATTCGATTTTGCTACATGCCCAATTCCGCGCAGTATAATATTTGGCCTTACATTGAATTTATAAGAAATCTAAGAGGAAATTAAACTATGAAAAATAAAATAAAAATATTATTACTTATTGTAACTCTGGGATTCCTTGCCTCAGGATGTGATCTTAATGTATCGAATCCAAATTCACCCACAAATGAAGACCTAAAGACATACGATGGAATGAGAATGACAGCCATAGGGATGCAGAGAAGGCTATCGCAGTCCATAGGCGACTTTAATACTGTTTCAGGAGCTGTTTCAGGAGAAACCAGTCCAATAATCGCTTATATAGGTTATCAGGCCTTAAGAAAGTATCCAGATGCGACAAAGAGAAGTCTTCTTGATAAATCAAATGAATATATGGTAACAGTCTGGTCGGTTCAGTTCCAGATAGTAAAGAGTGCAAATGATATTCTAAATAACATTGGTTCGATCTCAATGGATCAAAAACTCAAGAACAATATGGTTGCATTTGCTGAAGTCGGGAAAGTCATGGCCTTTTACAATCTCATTACTCACTGGGAGAAGATCCCGATTGATATTAATAAAGATCATCCATCCTTTGTAAACAGGGCCGCAGTTGTAACAGAATGCTTAGGCCTGCTTAACGATGCAGAGGCAAAAGTCTCAGCTGGTCTTGCAACAGAATTCACAAACAAAGTAATAGGAAAGAGCTGGGATCTTCCAAATACAATTCAGGCATACAAAGCCAGGTTCCTTCTTATGAAAGGGGATTATACAAATGCCATAGCAGCTGCATCAAATGTTACAACAGAATCTGCATATGTCTATGATCAGTCCAACGGCACAAATCCTCTATGGGTAAATTATGTTTCATCCAAATTCTCTGCTGCTCTTGGAAGCTGGGTTGAAGGAGCAGAAAAAGGAGATACAAGAGTAGCAGCTACAGTAGATCTTACGACCAAGAAAAGTGACTATTTCGGAAAAGATACTGCCTATATAATAACAAAGTACAACACGGCCACAGTACCTTATAAGATCTATACATTAAATGAAATGTCACTGATCAAAGCAGAAGCCTATGCAAGGAGCGGTAATAGTGGTAATGCTCTTACGGAAGTAAATAAGGTCAGGACTGCTGCAGGACTGCAGGGCTATAGCGGGAACAATATATTAAAGGAAATATTTGTACAAAGATACTATGAATGCTATCTGATGGCGCAACATTTTGAAGATCTAAGAAGGTTCAAAAGTGATAACATAGACATTGTAAATTATCAGAGGAGCGCACAACTAGCACACGAGTGGCTTATCTATCCATACACAGAAATAGACGTAAATCCAAATTGTCCTCCGCAGCCCTTAAATATTAATTTAGGGATGTAAAACCATAAAATGCTGCCTGGAAAAATTTTCAGGCAGCCTCTTTATTTTCCTAGGCAGCAAGAGAAATGCAGTAACAATATTTGCTTAATTTCCTTATCTTAAATGCGAAAGAATTTCAAAAGGGGAAGAAGCAAAATGGAATTATCTGCTCCTATTGTAGGAAGGACCTATTCTCTTTACGGTACCTACCTGACGACAGAAGAATACTATAGGCGAGTTAATGAGCTATTAGATAAATTTCTTGAGAAATATAGCAGTAAAGAAGACCTTCTAAAAAAGCTCAGGAGAAGTGACAAAAGCTTAAGCTATGCCAGGAAACATTTTTTAAGTCAGG
>JAUZPB010000101.1 GCA_030706145.1 Bacteroidota bacterium | reverse complement strand
TCAGACAACCTTTACATTCCAGCATAACTTTAGTGAACCACTTAATGTAAAGATAAAGATATATACAATAGCAGGAAGAATGATCAGGCAGATAGAAAATCCACAGGTAACAGACAGATTTGTAAAGATGTTCTGGGATGGGAAAGATCAGGATGGCAACATGATAGCAAATGGCACATATCTCTACAAGCTGATTGTCAGAACTATCTCGGACAGCAACTCCCAGGAAGTACTTGGAAAATTGGCTGTAATTAGGTAAAAAATAGATATAGATTAATTTAGTTAAAAAAATAGAATTAACTCGCGGAGGATAAAATGAAAGTAATATCAAGGCTAATGCTTCTTGGTATAATCTTAACAGCAATGAGCAGAATGACTTTTGCACAGGGGGGACAGACTGGTGTACCGTTTCTGCTGCTAGCACCCGATTCAAGGGGAGGTGCAATAGGTGAATCAGGCGGTGGTCTTGCTGATAATTCTTCAGCAATCTTCTGGAATCCTGCTGGTATAGCTTTCTTAACCGGAAGTGAAGTTTCAATTACACACAGTAACTGGTTGCCTCAGTTCCATCTGGATATTTTCTATGATTATGTAACCTATCGTCAGTATATAAAGGATCTTGACGGAAGCATAACAGCAAGCTTAACATACATGAATTTTGGTGAATTTATTCAGACTGGTGAAAATAGTCCTGATGAACTAGGTAAATTTAATTCTTTTGATGCAGCTCTTACTTTGGGTTATGCTACAAAAGTACATCCGGATTGGGGCTTAGGATTCAACTTCCGTGTTATTCACAGTAAACTTGCAGGAGATATAACTGTAGCTAACCAGAAAGGTTCTGGTAGTGCAACAACTGTAAGCTTTGACATTGGTGCAATGTGGAGACCAGAGAAATTTGTAATTCCTTTTATAGATGAAGATCTTGGTACAAGGTTTAGTCTTGGAATGAATTTAAGCAATATTGGTCCAGATATCTATTATATAAATAAAGCTCAGGCAGATCCAATTCCAACAAACTTCAGGTTAGGACTTGCCTATAAGATAGTTGACGATGAGTTTAATTCACTTATCTATACATTAGACTTTACAAAGCTCCTTGTATCAAAACAGAAACTTGATGAGAGCGGTCAACCAGTTGGAAGAGGAAATTTAGATTTCTTAAAAGGAATTGTTACCTCATGGGGTGACAGGCCTTTGAGTGAGGAAATGAGAACCATTATTTCTTCTATGGGACTAGAGTATGTTTATGGTCAGCCGGGCGATTATCAGTTTGCAATAAGAGGCGGAATGTTCTATGAAGATCCAACTATGGGTGGAAGAAAATTCGTCTCTTTAGGTGCAGGTATTCGTTATGATATGTATGGCTTTGATTTCAGTTATCTTACAACTTCAGTATTCAAGGGTGGAGAGACACATCCTTTGAATGACACATTAAGATTTACATTATTAATCGGCTGGGGTGCTGCTCCTGCTCAAAACAAAGGATTACCACGCGGGATATAAGGAAAAATGCGGAAACATATCGTCCTTTTTTTATTATGCATAATATGTTTGGGCAGAAGTACTGCCCAAACATTTTTTGGGAAAATCAGCCCTTCTACTGAATTATCTGCAAAAGCTGCTCCAGATACACTAAAGATATTAGCAGTCATAGTGGATTTTCAGGAAGATAAAGATGATGCCACATTCGGAAACGGCAAATTTGGTTCCATCTACTCTAAGAGTTATGGCCAAAGTATATTAGATCCACTTCCACACGATAAGGATTATTTTTCACTTCATCTGGAATTTGCCAAGAATTATTTCAGGAAGGTATCAAACGGAAAATTAAACATTGTTTATGATGTATTACCTTCTGTAATTACAGTTTCAAAAACAATGCGTAATTACTCTCCAGCAAATAACTCAACGGATTACAGTTTACTTGGCAACCTTGCAAAAGAGGTATGGACACTTGCTAAGACGCAGAATCCTGGCGTTAATTTCGGTAATTATGATATTTTTACAGTTTTTCATGCCGGTGTTGGAAGGGATGTCGCTTTGCCTGGCAGTTTTGGTAATGAGAAGGATATTCCTTCATTATACTTAAGCGACAAGGCAATGAAAACGATTTTCCCAGGGGATTTAACTGGACTTCCGCAAAACAGGTCTGGGCAAACTAACACAATGTTTATTCCCGAGACAGAAAGCCGCGAGTCAACAGATATTACCGGGGGTGTTGCGCTTGTCCAAATTTCGATAAATGGTCTTATTGTAGCAAATATAGCCAGTCATTTAGGTCTGCCTGACCTCTATGATACAAAGACAGGCCTGAGTGCAATAGGCCGCTTTGGTTTGATGGACGGCCAAGCCATTTTTACCTATGGGGGCACATTTCCTCCGGAGCCTTCTCCATGGGAAAAAATGTATCTTGGATGGATTAGTCCTATCGATATTAAGTTAGATGAAAAGCTTACCTCTACGGGTGAGGATATTTCTGTAAGTGCACTTCGTTCGGCTGGCTTAAATGATACGACAGTTGTTCGCATTCCTATAAATTCCACTGAGTATTATCTTGTTGAAAACAGAAACCGTGATACAAAGGGCGATGGTGCTGTTGTTTCATATTCAGTAAATGGGCAAAAGCTGACAAAGGTTTTCCCAAAAGACACAACTGGATTCTACTCCTATGCAGTTGATTCATTAAGAGGTGTAATAACGGATGTTGATGAATTTGACTGGGCTCTGCCCGGCAGTGGCATTGTTATATGGCACATTGATGAGAATGTAATTAACGCAAAGATAGCGCAAAATCAGATCAACACCGATAAATTTAACCGCGGTGTAGATGTTGAAGAAGCTGATGGAGTTCAGGATATCGGAGAAAAGTTTACTACAGTATTTGGCGATGAAGTTGTAGGAGAAGGTACAGACCTTGATTTTTGGTTCAAAGGGAACTCATCAAAGCTTTACAAGAATGAATTCTCAGATAAGTCAGTTCCACCTTCAAAAACAAACTCAGGAGCTTTCAGCAATTTAACTTTTACGAATTTCACTGGCATTTCCAATAAAATGACATTTCACCTTTTGAAGCAGGGGAGCTTTATTTCTACAGCTGAAAAGAAATTGTCAATTAAAGATTCTGTAACATTTCTTACAGCAGTTTCAGATGCAAATGCTATAAATGATTTCTATGCTCTAAGTAGCTCAAAAACGCTATACAGAATTGATAAGGGTGGAAATGTTCTTGATTCAGCTAATAACTTTTCATCCTTTAAGCCAGCTGTTATGAATTATAATGGTATAGAATATGTAATAGGAGCTTATCAGAAAAGAATTACCTCATATCTCAAGGCGGAGAAAACGTGGGTATATCAATCTTCAGATTTCGTTCTTACTAGCGCTCCTGTTTTTTATTTCAATTCTTTAAACAAACTTGAAATGCTAGTTGGGACTGCAAATGGGAAAGTACTTCATTATAGATTTTCTGACAATTTTTATATGTTAGACAATGAAGATTCATTTGATTCAACTCTTGCAATAACACAAATATTAGCCGACAAGGGAAATTATTTTGTCACAGCTACAGATAAAAACAATAATAGCTATATAATTGACCAGCAGAATAATTCTGTTCCTGTAGAAGGCAATATTGTCAGGGCTGCCTTGTTAAAAGATAACTCATTAAAGGTTGTTGCTCTTTCAAATAATAAAACCTTCAGTGTAATTTCTGACGGTAAGTTACTTTCAAGATTCTCCATTTCAGGTTCAAATGCTATAAACTCATTTTCAATTGCAGACCTAAAAGGTGATGGGCAGAATTATATTCTGTTTAATAATGGCAGCCTTTTAGAAGCAAGGAATTTTAATGGAGCTGAAGCAGATAATTTCCCGGTCGAAGATCCAAAGGGCTACGGGTTTACAAATGTCCCGCTATTTGTTCTTCAAAGTGCTACAGACTGGAATTCTTTTATCTGGGCAGTAACTAAAGATGGAAGGATATTTGAAATTTCGGGTAAGGGAGAGATTATGCCTGGTTTTCCGGTTTCATCCGGATGGAGCATAAGTCAGACTCCTGTGTTATTTAATACTGATAATTCTCTTCCCGATAATCAGAAGAGTGCCTCGATGGCATTAGTTACAGGAAATAATAATTTTTATTCCTGGAGAATAAATCTAGGGGCTGATAAGCCTGTTTCTATAAGTCCATATTTATCATGGACAGAAGAATATGGCAACAGCATGAATACAGCATCTTTGTATAAAGTCTCAGTAGTCAGTGCAAATCAGTCATTTTTCCCTAAGGAAAGGGCATATAACTGGCCAAATCCGGTTTATGGGACAGAGACTAACATAAGATATTATGTATCCGAGGATTCAAAAATAAATATAAAGATATTTGATCTTGCAGGCGGATTTGTAGCTGAATTAAATTCTGATGCAAGAGGCGGATCAGATAATGAGACTGTCTGGAATGTATCGAATATACAAAGCGGTGTTTATCTTGCCAGAATTGAAGCTTCAGGAGTATCTGGCAAAAAAGAAAGCAGTATAATAAAGATTGCTGTTGTCAGATAATTAATTTTAGAAAATTAAATTGTATAACCAGACACTATTTATTTTGTATGGCAGATAGGGAAAGAGCGAAAAGAAAGAGTCGCTCTTTCTTCATCCCTGGCAGATCAAATCTTTCTTATACTCCGGATCAAGTAATTAAAAACTAAACAAGAGAGCAATGAAGCGATTCTTTTTTATACTAATAACTATTGCAGTTGGAATGAGCAAAATAGAGGCTCAGTTTACTGATTTTCATCCTGAGCTGAATTGGCTTACGATAAAAGGTGAGCACGTTGAGGTTCATTATCATGAAGAGACTGAAAGAACTGCCAGGACAGTACTAAAAATAGCAGAAGAAGTCTGGGGTCCTATTACTTCTTTATATCAGTATGAACCAGAGACTGTTCATTTTGTAATAAAGGATATTGATGATTATTCAAATGGAGCCACTTACTTTTTTGACAATAAGATTGAAATATGGTCATCCTCACTAGACTTTGATCTTCGCGGGTCGCATAACTGGCTTAGAAATGTAATTTCGCACGAATTTACACATATGGTTCAGATCCAGTCATCTTTAAAGCTTGGAAGATCATGGCCAGCCTTATATATGCAGTTTCTTAATTATGAAGATAAGCGTCGCCCTGATATACTCTATGGATTTCCAAATGTAATAGTATCCTATCCGCTTGCAACTATAAATGTTCCTGCATGGTTTGCTGAAGGCACAGCACAATATATGCGAAAAGAATTCAATTATGACAACTGGGATTCACATCGTGATATGATACTTCGCAGTTATGCCCTTGAAGGAAATATGCTTTCATGGAACCAGATGGGAGAGTTCAACAAAACGAGTCTTGGAAATGAGTCGGTCTATAATTCAGGTTTTGCTCTTACAAGATATATATCTGAAAAATATGGAGAAGACAAACTAAGAAAGATAAGTCATGCTTTGGGAAGTTTTAAGAATTGGACAATTGATGCTGCTTTCTCTGAGGTCCTTGGAAAATCAGGAAAGGAATTATACACCGAATGGAGAGATTATTTAAGCAAAGATTATGAAAGAAGAACCTCTGAAGTAAAAGCCAATAATATAAAAGGCGATGAAATAATTAAAGAGGGATTCGGAAATTTCTATCCAGTATTTTCAAAGGATGGGAAAAAAGTTCTGTATATATCTAATAAGACAAGCGATTATTTTTCTCCATCGGCAGTCTTTCTCTATGACATTGAAAAGAAGACAGAAGAGCCCGTACAGATGAATGTTAGGTCTACTGTCAGCTGGGTTGGTGATAAGAATCAGATAGTATATGCAAAACTGGGAGAAGATAATCCATCATGGTTAAATATTCATGATCTATACGTTTATGATCTGGATAAAAAAGAAGAGACAAGATTAACACATGGTCTGCGAGCCAATCAGCCTGCTGTTTCACACAATGGGAAGAAGATAGCCTTTATTTACCAGAAAGATGGTACATCAAATATTGGCCTGGTAGATATAGATGGAAAAAACTTCAAGAGACTAACGTTTTTTGAACATGGAGAGCAGGTCTTTACTCCAAAATTCTCAAACAATGACAGTCTGATTGTTTTTGACTACTGCATAAATAATGGAAGAGACATATATGTAGTAAAGCCAGATGGATCCGGTCTGGAAAGCATATTACACAGCAAGGCAGATGAAAGAAATCCGGTCTTTGATGAAAATGGAACGCTTTACTATTCTTCTGATGAAAGTGGAATTTTTAATGTATACTCATATAATTTTACTACGCATAAAACAGAGCAGCTATCAAATGTAATTGGTGGCGCCTTCATGCCTAGCGTAAATAGCAATGGTGATATTGTATATGCAGGCTACACTTCAAAGGGCTATAAAATATTTTTACTATCAAAAGAGGAGCAAAACAAGGTAGACCCTCTTAAGAGATATGTAAGGAATGATAACCAGTCTTTAAGCGCTGACAGGCAAAACGGCGATATGAGTAAGTTTGATGAAAACAGTCTTGTAAATTATAATGATAATGAACTTCCTGACTATAGAGCTGAAAAATATAAAGGAGCCTTTACAAAAGTTACATTCTTTCCTGTAGTAAGGTTCGACAATTATTCAACATCTAATAATTTTGTAGACAAGATTAAACCTGGATTATATGTTACTTCGAGTGATATGCTCGACAGGTTCTCATTCTTTGCAGGAGCTACAATAAACAGAAAAATGGAAAGAGATGTATTCCTTAATTTAAACTACAGGAATAAACTTCCATTGTTGTTCAACCTTGGTATAAAACCAGAATTATCTCTGGATATTTTTAGCGTGTCAAGGGAAGCTAATACTGATCTTCTTCTTGGCAGTGACACAACTAATTCTGGTGTTTTCTATGATATGAAGATACCAATTGATGTTTCATATAGCTTATTTGAAGCAGATATTGCTGCAAAGCATAGGATCTTTGCACGCGGCAATGACATAGAATTTAGATTTATTTATAGCAGCTATACAAGTACTATAGGAAGCTTTATTTATCCTAATTCTGATCCACCTGCTCTTGTTGCAAAAACAAAAGATACATATCTGATCGGGCGAAATTTCCAGGTAAAGTATGTTCACGATATGGAACTTCCTTATATTGATTCAGATATCAATCCTATAGGAAGACATGTTGAACTTCAGTATAACTACGAGATGAATAAATTCAATCCGGATGGACAGTATGATTATGATGATGGAATACTAACACCCAAATACAAGGATTTTAATTTTCACCGCATAGAACTCAACTGGCAGGAACATATTCCTCTTTGGAAGGGCCATACTCTTTCAGCGACTGTAAGAGGAGGCACAATGAAAGGATTTAATTTCAGCGGTAAGGACAGTACAGATTTCTTTGATTTTTATCTTGGCGGCCTTGTTGGCATGAAGAGCTATCCTTTCTATGCAATTAGCGGAAAGAATGTTGGATGGTTTAATCTTACTTACCGCTTTCCATTGCTAAAAGATATAGACTATAGGTTAGGTGTTCTTTATTTGGACAAAATATTCCTTTCAGTCTTTGGTGATCTGGGCAATGCATGGAATAATACAAAACCTGCCATAAGTGATTTTAAGAAAGGCGCAGGTGCTGAAATAAGAATTAAAATGGATTCATTTTATACATTCCCCACAAGTATATTTTTTAGTGCTGCATATTCTTTTGATAAGGCAGACCGTGTTATCAGAAATGAAATGGTCAGATATGGAAAAGAATGGCAGTTCTATGGCGGAATACTATTTGATTTTGGATTATAAGTAGTTCTCAGGAAAGGTAAAGATCCTGTAAATCTCAAAATATGGAAGAAAGAATGAAAAAGATATTATTTATATTGTTAGGCATATTGATAATAGGGGAGTGTCAGACTCAAGTTTTAAGAGCTCAAACGACATTTGATTCTGCAAAAGGGGATTCCTCAAAGGTCGTATTTTCGGGCTTGCTAGGCGAAGATTCCAGAATTGCCTTATCAAATTACGGAAATGCCTATAAGATGCCAGAGAGTGCCTTAGAAGCGAAAAAATCCCCACTCCTAGCAGGCTTTATGTCAATTGTAGTCCCGGGTGCAGGAGAGGTTTATACTAAGCAGTATATTAAAGCAGCAGCATTTCTTGCAGTTGAAGTTGCTGCAATAGTAACCAGCGTTTATTACAATAAGAAAGGTGATGATGCAACAACTGAGTTTAAGGACTATGCTACTGCACACTGGAGTCCAGTAAGGTATGCTGAGTGGCTAAATAAATATGCTTCATCTTTACCTGGCGGTCAAGGGGCACCACAGATCCCAATAGATCCAGATCAGAATAAAAAGCCTTGGGAGCGTGTTAACTTTGATCAGATAAGAAGAGTTGAAGAGATGATTGGTCCATTCTCTCACAGAATAGAAAATTATGGTGAGCAGCAGTATTATGAAGTAATTGGAAAGTACAAGCAGTTTATGCATGGATGGGATACGGCACCTGATTCACCTGAATATTATTATGAACTTCCTCAGCAGATAGCCTTTAGCGATATGTTTCTTAAGCCTGATAAAACATATTACAAGTATGCCTCGACAGCCGTTGCAGTTGTTGTTATAAACCATCTTTTAAGTGCTGCTGATGCTATTTGGAGTGCCAGCAGGTATAATAAGAGCATCACAATTGGTATGAATATAAATCAGGCAAACTACGCCGGAATAATCGATTACTACCCGCAGTTAAACCTAAGCTATAGGTTTTGAGCAAGGAGAAAGTAAAGAAGGCTAATAAAAAGGGAAGAAAGCGAAAGCTGAAAATTTATAAATACAAAGGATAATAATTTTTTAATATAAATACTGAGAAATATGAAAGAACCTGTAGTTGTAATTGTAGGAAGACCAAATGTTGGAAAGTCAACTTTTTATAATCGTTTAACCGGAAAGGGCGAAGCTATTGTTGATGATGTTAGCGGTGTTACACGTGATAGAAAATATGGAGAAGTTGATTGGAGTGGAAAAGTATTCAGACTGATAGATACGGGAGGGTATGTCCCAAATTCACCTGACTTATTTGAAACTGCAATTAGAGAGCAAGTTGAGATTGCCATTTCCGAGGCTGATTTAATTCTTTTCCTTGTTGATGCAAAGCAGGGACTTTCGCCAATGGATTATACCATTGCCGATCTTTTAAGGGGTGCAAACAAAAAGACATTACTCATTGTAAATAAAGTAGATTCACAAAAAGACGAGCCTCATATAGGTGAGTTCTACAGCCTTGGTTTTGAAGAAGTTTTAGATATATCGGGGATGGTCGGAAGGAAAATAGGGGACCTGCTTGATGTTGTTATTTCAATGCTGAACTTTAATCCATTGGCATCGGAAAATGATGAAAGGTTAAGGATTGCTATTCTTGGAAGACCTAATGTCGGTAAATCATCTTTAGTAAATGCTCTGCTAGGATATGACAGGAGTATTGTGACAAATATTCCGGGCACAACTCGTGATAGTATTGACTCTATATTAAAGTATTATGGTGAAGAATTTGTGCTTGTTGATACTGCTGGACTTAGAAAGAAGAGTAAGATAAACGAGAATATAGAATTCTATTCTGCAGTAAGGACGATGAAAGCTTTAAGTGAGTGCGATGTTGCTGTAATTATGCTTGATTCAAAACTTGGTTTAGAGAAGCAGGATCAAAAGATTCTGGATGAAGCAGTTAGCAGGCGCAAAGGTATAATACTTGCGGTCAATAAGTGGGATCTTGTAGAAAAAGATTCAAACACAGCAAAGGTTTACACAGATCAGTTAAAGGCAAAGCTTGGGTCAATTGACTATTTACCAATAACATATATTTCTGCTCTTACAAAGCAAAGGATCTATAACCTGATTGAATTATGTAAAAAGGTAAGTCAGGAAAGAAAGAAGAAAATTGCCACAAGCGAATTAAATGATGTAATGTTAAAGGAAATCGAGAATTTCCCTCCGCCGTCGACTCCAACAGGAAAAGAAATAAAAATAAAATATATAACTCAAGTTGGCGACCATTATCCCGTATTTTTATTCTTTGCAAATGAACCTAAGTATATTGCAGATAACTACAGGCGCTTTATTGAAAAAGCATTAAGAAGAAATTTCGGATTTCAGGGAGTTCCATTTACAATTAGCTTTAAGAATAAATAGGCGATTTACAAAAGAGAACTAGCCATTACATTATCTGAAAGATCAGATGTTGAATATATATTAGCTGGTAGCAAATGAGCTACCGGCTAAGAGTTTCTATTCTTAAGAGTTTTTATTCTGCAGATACATTTATTCTTGAGATTGTGCACTTAGTAAAAGATGTTTATCTGGTAGATTTTGGTGTGATAAAAATAGTATCAATCCCTATTTACTTTAAAGAAAAAAAAAGTATTTTCGGTTAAGTAATTTATCTTGCATAATTGTTCTCTGTTCTCAGGATATAGATCCATTCCCTTTTCGATAATTTGCAGACAAATTAAATACAGAAGATGCCCATTCCAGCTGTTATTTTGAAAAAATCCTTTGTACAGGAATTGAATGATTATAGTTTATTACTAGGGGATTTCAATAATCCTGTTTACTTGTCAGTATTTCTAACAATTCTTTTGTCCACTCTGTTTTATTTTGCCCTTAGGAATGTTTTTATTCCGATGATAAAAGTACAACAAAAAAAAACGTCAGATCTGGAATTAAGAAACAACAAATTACTTTCTTATTTTGCTGAGATCGATCCAGATCCTGTTATAAGGACTGATATTTCGGGTAAAATAATATTTATTAATCCTGCTGCAGAGCAAAATGGTTTTGGACAGTTTGTGGGCCTGAATATAACTAAATTTTTCCCAACGTTAAATTTAACGATGAGCCGTTTTATAGAAGAAAATGGGAGAATGTGTTTTTATGGTGAAAATTTGGGCAGGTATTTTTCTATTCAGATATATGGATTATGTAAATTGGGTTTTGCTCAGGTATACTTACATGATGTTACTGAATTGAGGGAGAGGCAGTTGGAGCTCGAACGCTCCCAAAGTGAAATAAAGAAGTTTTCAGCTGCTTTGCAGAACAAAGTTGAACAGGAGCGCTTAAGAATTGCAAGAGAACTTCATGATAATCTTGGACAAAAATTAGTCTTAATAAAGACAATTATACAAAAAAGGCGACTAAAGGATATTTCTGATATAGATTTGAATGTTTATGACAAATTAGAACAGTCTGTAGAGAATGCTTTGCAAGATGTGAGATCGGCCACGCAAAAATTAAAACCTGACTGGTACAACGAGCAAGGGTTTTTAGATTCACTAGAGAAGCTGGTAAAAGAAATTGAGAAGGAAAGTCTGATTAAAGGCTCTTTTGGCTTTAGCGGAAATTATGAGAAGTTCGAATGTGAATTGGAAAATTCGATCTTTAGGATTGTCCAGGAAGCTTTGAACAATATAGTAAAACACTCTGAAGCAAAAGATTTCCATGTTCAACTGCAAAGAAAAAGCAATAGCTTGCTGCTATGTATTTCAGATAATGGCGTGGGGTTTAATTGTAATATTCTGAATTCAAATGGGGGAATGGGCATATCCAATATGAAAGAGCGGGCTGAAAGTCACAAAGGTACTTTCAAAATAAGCTCTTCAGTAGAATACGGCACCATAATTTCGGCAGAATTTCCACTTGGAGAATAAAAGAATATGAAAAATAATAATACTATCAAAATTGTTTTGGCTGATGACCATGCTTTGGTAAGGACTGCTTTTAGAAATCTGGTTAATGAATTCCCTCAGATGAATGTGGTTGCAGAGGCCAGTGATGGAAATGAACTGCTTAATATATACAATGAATATGACCCTGATGTCATCATATCCGACATTGCAATGCGGAATCTTACAGGCTTGGAAGCAGTCAGAAGAATAAAGGAAAAAGATAAAAATGTAAAAGCTCTATTTTTGTCTTTATATGCAGATATAAATTCTATGTGTGAGGCTTTGTTTTGTGGGGGGCTTGGACTAATAAGCAAAAGCATATCACTGGATAAATTTATCTCAGCAATTGAGGCGGTTTACCGGGGAGAATATTTCTTTTTTTGCAACAATGAAATAGTAAATATAGATGAGCTATTAAAAAGATATGAGGCTTTTTATAGCGATAAAGATCCAAGTGAGATATTGAAAAGCAGCAAGGAATATGAGGTATTAAGTTATGTGATCCGGGGCTATCAAAGTAAAGAAATAGCTGATATTATGTTCTTAAGCAGAAAAAGTGTTGATAGTTACAGAAGCAGTCTTCTAAAGAAGTTTAACGTTAGTTCAACAGTTGAGCTTTTAAGAGAGGCCTATCTTAGAAATCTTATTTAAAAAAATCGCAGAAAAATTTGACAATTTATATTAGGTTGCATTAAATTTAACAATTTATTAGGTTCTAACATAGTAATATAATTAGAGGAAACAATAATGAAAACAGCTGAAATCCATACAGCAAAAGGTGTAATGAAAGTTGAATTTTATGAAAAAGACGCTCCAAATACAGTTAATAACTTCATAAGTCTTGCAAAAAAAGGTTTCTACAATGGGTTAACCTTCCACCGTGTTATTCCGAATTTTGTTATTCAGGGTGGTTGTCCAAAAGGTGATGGTACAGGTGGACCTGGTTACAAGATCAAATGTGAAACCTCAGGTGGAAATCAGTACCACGACAGGGGAGTCTTATCGATGGCGCATGCAGGAAAAGACACAGGGGGCAGCCAGTTCTTTATTTGCCATAACAGAGAAAATACTGCTCACTTAGACAGAAAACACACCTGTTTCGGAAAGGTTGTTGAGGGTCTTGAAGTTATAGATAAGATAAAGCAAGGCGATGTAATTGAGAAAATTGAAATAGTTGAACAGGATTAGAATAAAATAATTTTTGAAAATCCCATGATAAACATGGGATTTTTTTTAACTATGGATGAAGAAAAGAAAAAGTTTATATCAAGTCTTACTCCTCCCTTAGCGTTTGTAGTTTTGATGTGGATAATAAAGCTACTGGAAGTAATATTTTCAATAGATCTAGGCAGATTTGGGATTTATCCTAAAACCAGCCAGGGACTAATAGGGATAATTACAGCTCCATTAGTGCATGCTGATTTTAATCATCTATTGTCTAATTCGTTACCACTGCTGCTGCTGGGAACAGGGTTGATTTACTTTTACAAAAGTGCATCTTTTAAGATAATAGCATATATATACTTATTTACAGGCACAGCAGTTTGGTTATTTGCCCGCCAGTCGTACCATATTGGAGCAAGTGGAATAGTGTATGGGTTAGCCTCATTTCTCTTTTTCAGCGGCTTGATAAGGCGTGATACCCGCTCAATTGCACTATCACTGATAGTAACATTTCTTTATGGAGGAATAATTTGGGGTTTATTGCCTCTAAAAAATGGGATCTCCTGGGAGTCGCATCTTGCAGGAGCTGTAAGTGGAATCCTGGCATCTGTAATTTTCAGGAAACACGATCCGCCTAAAAAGTATGACTGGGAGGATGACGATGATTATGATCCTAACGAAAAACCGGAAATATCATATAAAAAAGGATACCCATTTGATCAGCAATGAAAGAGTAAAAGTGAACATGTGTAAATTAGCCGAATTTACTTAAAACGCTCGGCTGCCTCAAGATCCTTCAGTGATTTTATCAGGTTGATCTCTGTTCCTAAAACACCTTTGAAAATATCTCCGAGTTTTTCAATTCTTTCAGGCATAGTTTTAATATTAAACTTCATTGGGTCTAAGCCAGGTTTAACCTCATCCCAATTAAGGGGAGCAGATACTGTAGCTCCGGGTTTTGGTCTTACACTATATGGCGCTGCGATAGTCTGCCCACTTCTATTTTGAAGATAATCCAGGTAGACTTTTCCACTTCGCTTTGACGGGTTCCTCTCTAAGCTTGTAATATCAGGTATCTTATTATGAACAAGCCGGACAATCATATGGGCAAAACTTTTTGAAGTTTCAAATTCATATTTCCCGCTTAACGGGACGTAGATATGCAATCCAGTTGCTCCTGAGGTCTTGCAGAAACTCTTTATATTTGATTCATCGAGTATTTCTTTTACTGTTAAGGCAGTTTCAACTACCATATTAAATTCAGCCTCAAGAGGGTCAAGATCGATTACCATATAATCTGGCAGGTTCAGCCTGTCGACTTTAGAGAGCCATGGGTTTATCTCAATGCATCCAAGGTTTACCATGTAAAGAAGAGAGGCCTGGTTAGTACAGACTATGTACTTAATTGTGCGTTTATTTGACTCAGATTGGATCTCGATAGTCTTTATCCAATCCGGAGAATTTTCTTTTAAGTCCTTTTGGAAGAAGCCTTCCTCTGATATTCCATTTGGATGCCTTAAAAGTGTATGAGGTCTGTTTTTGAGATAGGGAAGAATGTAGTGTCCAATTTTTTTATAATAATTTATTATATCTCCTTTTGTAATTTTATCCTCAGGGAAATATATCTTACTTAAGTTATTTAAGACTAGTTTTTTCGTTGAAGTGGAACCAGAAGCAGTTTCGGTATTAGTTTTTTTCCTCTTTTGGGGCTCAGGTTTATCTAAGACATCAGTTTTTATATTTTCAACATTACTGATCTCTTTATTGCTGATCTCTTTCTCAGAAATTACAGATCTTGTCTTTTGGGTTATATCTTCTTCAGTAGAATACTTATCTTTTTTCTTTATTAGAAGCCATGTTTCTTTATTCTCTAGATGCATTTTCACAAGGGAGAACTCGCCTTTTAGTTTTTCACCTTCAAGGACAAATTCAATTCTGCCTTTTTCCAACCCCTCGAGAATGCTTTTTTCACTTTCTTTACTATCTCTTGTTCCAGGGATGTGATAGTAACCTCTATCCCAAACAATAACTTGTCCTGCTCCGTAATTCCCATCTGGAATTGTTCCTTCAAAATAAGCATAGCTTAAAGGATGATCTTCAACACGCATTGCAAGTCGTTTGTCTTTAGGGCTTAAAGATGGACCTTTCGGTATTGCCCAGCTCTTTAGAACTCCATCTGCTTCCAGCCTGAAATCATAATGTAATTTCGAAGCCGCATGCTTTTGAACGACAAATATTAAATCTCCAGTTGAAGGGGAGAATTGTCCTTTTGGCTCCGGTGTGTTTTCAAAGTCTCTTTTTTCGTTATATTCCTTAAGATCCATTTATTATGCTATCTCCGAAGTTCAAATTAAAGTTTAGAGAAATCTAACCTTGGTATATTTAATGCCGGTAGAAGTATATAATTAAGCTCTAATAATAGTTAAGAAGAAACTCTGAATAATTCAATTAACATTACTTTACACCAGAGAAACGCTAGCATATCCATGCTATAGAAATACTTCAATTATAGAAAAATTCGTGTATTGATAGTAGGTGTAGTATTCCGTTAACTTTAATAAAGTCTTAAAATAACAGGTCTTAGGCTTGAACATTTAAAGTAAGATGAGAGGAAATATGCGCTATTATGCTCTAGCTACAGATTATGATGGTACTCTTGCGACCGATGGGAAAGTAGATGAAAAGTATATAAAGGAGTTACAAAGGTTAAAAGCTTCTGGAAGAAAGCTGATCCTTGTGACAGGACGTGAGCTTGATGAACTAATGGAAGTATTTCCTAAATTTGACATATTTGAAGTGGTTGTTGCAGAAAATGGCGCCTTGTTATATTTCCCTAAGACAAAAGAAGAAAAGCTTCTTGGGAATGCACCCCTGGAAGTTTTTGTCTATGAATTGAAAAAGAGGGGAGTTGAAAGGATCTCAGTAGGAAGAGTAATCGTTGCAACATGGCGCCCATATGAAGTTACTGTTTTTGAAGTAATACGGGACCTGGGATTGGAGTACCAGGTGATATTTAATAAAGATGCTGTTATGATCTTACCAACAGGTATTAATAAGGCCTCAGGATTAGAGGCAGCTTTAAGGGATCTGGGAATTTCGGTGCACAACGTAGTTGGCATAGGTGATGCCGAAAATGATCAGGCATTTCTAAGATTATGTGAGTGTTCAGCTGCTGTTGATAATGCTCTTCCAATACTGAAAGAGCAGGTTGATTTCATTACGAAAGGGGACCGCAGCAGGGGTGTTACTGAACTAATAAAGATGATATTGGAAGATGATCTAAAGAGTCTTGAAAAG
>JAUZPB010000100.1 GCA_030706145.1 Bacteroidota bacterium | reverse complement strand
TCCCAAATAGTCCAATAAAGGGTGATACACTTCCTAAGGTTGAGAGTATGCCTAGGCCTTTTTCTAGTTTGACCAGTTCTCTATCCATCCTCCTGTATGCTTTATCTATTAACTCTTCCTTTGGAAGTTTATAGTTCTCAAAAATATAAAGATAAATACTTCCTAAGGGTGACTGAACTGTAAAGAACAGCCATTTCCAAGTTGTAAATTTGCATAAGTGAACAGCTGATTTAACATCACGTGAAGCAAGGCTGTCGATTACCTTATCTCTTAATTCATCCAAGTTTTTAGTTTTAATACCTTGAAATACAATAAATTTTTCAACTACAACTTTTAACGACAAGATGGAACAAAAGATCAGAACAAAGATGGTTAAACCACCTTTCATAATTAGATCCAACAATGAATTATATACCATTTTTCTCTCACATTTTTTACAAACGTCTCAATTAGACCGCTATATTTAGTTAAATTCGTGAAAAAATTCAAGGAAGTAATAAATTATTACTTCCTTAAAAAGGTTTATCAGACAAAAAGCAAGAAATTTTCCCTCATTTCTTCCCATATTTGCGTAGAGCTAAACTTATAGAATTCCCCTTCTCCTCCAGGAAAGCTATCTTTTAACTGGCTAAATAAATATTTTTCGCCTGAATTAACTTTCAATCTTAAAGAGACTTGCTTTATCCATTTCCCTATTTTTTTACTTATTTTCCATTGTGCTACAATGGAATTAGAATGGGCTGTAATAGTACAATATTCCACATGAGTGCCATTTAACATTTTCACCTCTTCACCAATCCAGATAGCCCTCAAATTGTCATCGTTTTTTCTTTGATCATTCAGATCTTTTAGGCTGTCATTTAAATATTTACTTATCAGAAATTTGTCAACTCCTGGCATTGGGATCTTGAAATCGAACCAGCTTTTCAACTCCCAATCCAATCCAATTCCATGCATATAATTGTAGAGAGCTTTAGAAAGTCCATCAGAATATTTTTTATAATTGACTGCACTTGAGTCTTCATAGATCAAATCATTGTTTGCAAATGAATTATTAAGGGATGATTGAATCTTTATCCCATATTTTTCCGGATCAGCTGCAATAGGGCTGTGGGTTGTCAGTGAGAATAAATGCCAGAAGCCTGACTGAAAAAGGCCAAGCTGAAGAAATTGTCTTACCATCTCCAGGCTGTTAATGATTTCCTGTTCAGTTTGAGACGGGAAACCATACATCAGGTAGGCATGAACCATAATACCAGATTCCTGAAAATTATGGCAGACATTAGTCACCTGTTTTAATGTCACACCTTTATTAATCAAGTTTAACAATCGCTCATCGGCCACTTCAAGTCCACCGCTTACAGCAACACATCCAGAGGCAGAGAGTAATTTGCAGATATCTTTCGAAAAAGATTTTTCAAACCTTATATTTCCCCACCAGCTAACAGCTAAATCTCTTCTTAAAATCTCAAGAGCGATATCCTTTAGCAAAGAAGGAGGAGCTGCCTCATCAGTAAAATGGAAAGAAGTTCTTCCGGATTGTTTAATTAAATTTTCCATCGAATCAACGATGGTTGCAGCCTTAGCAGGAGAATATCTTTTGATGTAATCTAATGTAATATCACAGAACGTACATTTTCTCCAGTAGCAACCATGAGCTATAGAAAGTTTGTTCCAATAGCCATCGGACCATAGACGGTGCATTGGGTTAAGCATTTCGATCATAGGAATATAATCGCCGCTATGAATACCATCTAATGAAGGGGAAACAAGATCATTATGGTCTAAGGATTTTTCATCTGCATCGTCTTTCATTTCGATCTTAGATCCGCTGAGCATCATAGTTCTTACCCACTGTTTTTTAGGGAATTCAGAGCAATGGTTTTTCACAATGTTCAGTAAAGGAAATTCTCCGTCGTCGTAAGTAATAAAGTCCACATAATTAAAAATTCTTTTATCATTAAGTTTCCTTAATTCTGTATTAATGTAGCCCCCGCCAAAAACTATTTTCACACTGGAATAATTTTCCTTTAAGTAACGGGCAGAGATTAAAGCTCCCAATAAATTTCCCGGGAAAGGTATTGTAAATCCGACAATTTCAGGAGAGTGTAGCTTATATGCTTTTTCTGTTTCCTCAACAATAATTTTTTCAATAATATTTGGTTTCCTATTTAATTCAGCCAATATTACGTCAAAATTCGGTGCACTTGAAGCTATTTTTTCGGCATAGCGGCTCAGGCCAAAGTGAGGAGTGATTGCCAGCTGAATAAGCATTGTAAGATCATCAATCAGCAAGGAGCAGTAATATTTTGCCTTATCCTGAATGCCAAGGGAGCCAAAAGCTTCAGAGTCATTTACACTTTGGCTGAAAGCTTCACCTTGCGGCAGAAATCCATCTTTAATAATACTGTAAGCCAGATTAGGGTTTTTCCCCTGAAGAAAACTAATGACAGGATCGATTATTTTAATATACTTATCAGAAAGCGCCAAAGCCCGGTCTACTACTACTGCATTAGTTGCTGGAGTTTTTCTAATAGCTGCAAATATCTCACCTAATCCTCTAGAGGAAAAAATCCTTAAAGCAACTGTTAAGGATAGGTCATAACTATTAGCCTCATATCCGCGAAACTTCAGAAATCCTGAGAGCTGACTAACAGATGGGTATGGAGTATTGATCTGCGAAAATGGTGGAATAACCAGTAGTATTTGGGGTAATTTTAATTCCATTTATTTTAAAAGTTATATTTTTTTCTTAGCAATCCATAATTATGCCACAATGTCCATAATGTGTTATGTAAAAAAATGTTTAGGAATTTCATCACATTATCTTTTAAGTTATTAAAACAGCAATATTAAATATATAATATTTAAAATGCAGCAGTAATATAAACTACTTCTTAGGCATTTCGGGCCAAAATTCTTTAGTGTGTGATAACTAGATTACTTAGTAAGTTATTTAATCAATAATTTGTCTTCAAGACAGAAATATAAATAAAATGTATACTAAGTAATAATTTTTTAAGCAATCTGATAGATTGCAATCTGGCATATAGAGAAAGCAAACCTGCACAAAACTTAAACTTACACAAAAAAGATCGATCATAAATTAGATAAAAAAGGTTTTAAATTGACCTGAGACAAGGTATAAAGGGCATGTTAGATAAAAATGGATATAATTTGAGGAATGATCATTACTTATTAGAGAACCTTTTTGATACAAGTGACATATACATGTGTATTGTTGAATGGATCGGAACTGATTTCCTTTTACTTTTGCCAAATTCAAAGTTCGCTGAATTTTTTAATAAAGATATAGCAGAGCTAAAGAATAGAAAAGTCTCTGAGCTAGGTTTACCTGAAAGCACATTTAACTACTGGTTAAATGTTTTTTCGGTATGCGATCAGATAAATGAAAAATTCCCCCTGGAATTTTCTTTCACAGACAATGGGGCAGAGAGATGGTTTAAGGGTACACTTGTTCCAATAAAAAAGATATCTGATTCAGAGAACAGGAAGTTTAACCTTTCAGCTTTTGAAGTGACTGAATATAAAGAAATTGAAGAAGCATTTAAGCTAAGTGAGCACAGATATAAATCTCTGCTACAATCTGTTACAGATTACATATATACGGTAAAAATTGAAAATGGAGAAGTTGTCTCAACAATTCATGGCCCCGGATGCCTTGCAGTCACTGGCTTTTCTTCAGAGGATTATTATCATAATCCAAATTTGTGGAATGAGATGATTTATCCTGAAGACAGAGAATTAGTAATTGAGCTTAGCCGAAAAGTCATGGAAGGAGAAAATCCTCCTGCAATAGAACACCGAATAATTCATAGAGATAAGAATATAAGGTGGCTTAGGAACTCTCTAATAGCCAGGCATGATAAAAATTCAAAAGTAGTAGCTTATGATGGGCTAATCTCGGATATTACAGAAAGGAAGGCCATGGAATCTCTTTTGTCACACGAAAGGGATCTTCTACATAATCTATTAAATCACATTCCCGACACAATATACTTTAAGGATAAGCAAAGCCGCTTTACACACATTAACCCTGCTCAGGCAGCGCTTCTTGGGATCAGTTCTACAGATGAGGCCATAGGGAAAAGTGACTTTGAGTTTTTCCCAGTAGAGCATTCTCAAGCTGCTTTTGAAGATGAACAAAGGATAATGAAAACCGGTAAACCTCTAATAGATAAGCTGGAATACATTAGAAGAAGTAGTGGAGACTATATATGGGTCTCTGCCACAAAGGTCCCGATTATTGGAAAGGATGGTCAAATAAACGGAATTGTCGGTATTTCAAGGGACATGACTGAAAGGAAGAAAGCCGAAGATGTAGTGCAGCGCTATACAAAAGAGCTTGAAGATCTCAATGCAAGCAAAGATAAACTATTTTCAATTATTGCACATGACTTAAGGAGCCCATTTAATGGACTATTAGGCTTTGCTAGTATCTTAGAGTCCGAGCTTGAAAGCTTGAACGATGAAGAGATCAAGTCATTTGCCAACAACATAAAAAGTTCAGTACAAAACATACTCACACTACTTAATAATCTGCTTGAATGGGCAAAGATCCAGATCGGTGTAATTTCCCCGAAGGCTGAAGTAATAAAGGTTCACAATAAAGTCAATGATATCTTCGCACTTTTTGAGGTAAATTCCTCAAATAAAAATATCAGGCTTATAAATGATACAGATATGAATTTATCTGTAAAAGCAGACGGAAATATGCTTAGTTCAGTTTTGCAGAACCTAATTTCAAATGCAATTAAGTTCACAAAAGAGTTTGGTGAGGTAAGGATCATTACTCAAATAAGTGATCAAAATGTGGAAATCGCAGTAGTGGACAATGGGATTGGGATTAGTGAAGAGCTCCTGAACCGGATGTTTAAGATTGATTCTAACTTAAGCACTTTAGGAACTAAAAAAGAAAAAGGAAGTGGTCTGGGTTTAATCATAAGTAAGGAATTGATAGAAAAAAACAATGGCAGTATCTATGTTGAAAGTAAACCGGGTTTTGGAAGTAAATTTGTTATTCGCCTTCCTTCGGGGGAATAATATCCTTATTTTTTGTTATTTTGGTCCTCGTCATTCCCGTTTTCAGGTTGCTCAGTAAAGGTTTGTTTTTCAATTTCCATGATCAGTTCTTTTAATGCTAAGATCTGCTTTTCAAAGGCCTTTATCAGCGAAGTTATCCTGTTGTTTGTGTTAGTTTTTGAGAGATCCATATTTTGCAATACTGTTAAAATTAAAAAAAAATCAATTGTTTTTGCATGGCCTAAAAAAAGGTCACTTAACTTTCGAAAGATAATACAGGCTGATTGATAATCAGGGCCTATAAATATACAATTTTTTACAATATTTGACCCGAATGCTCATACATATTGATCATATAGTCAAAAAAAAGCGCACGGCGGAAAATTTACAAAAAAAACTTTAAATTTTAAGGAATCGAGGGTTAAACTTAATATGTCCGATAAAATCCAGAGGCGAATAATAGTTCTGTTGGTTCTAATTAGCACATTATTTCTATTTGGATTAATATGGCTGAATCAGGCAGAGAAGACAAAATTTGAAAAAATCCTTCAGGAAAGGATACACGAAAAGAAAGATATTTTTAACCAAGCTGATTCAACTCTCAGAAGTAATCTTCATACATTTGCTTATGATTATTCTTACTGGGATGAAATGTTTAATTTCGTTTCAAAACCTGATTCTGTTTGGGCATATAACAACATAGTGACCTCATTGCCAACATTCAGAGCAAATGCTGCATGGGTATATGACTCGAATCTCCAGCTAATCTATTCGGCTTTTACAGAAAACATTAACGATGGAAGCTTAAATGAGCTGCCAGTAAATAAAAAGTCATTTATTCAGAATCTAAGGAAAGGAAAATTCTGCAATTTTTTTATAATGACTAGTTACGGACTAATGGAGATTCAAGGTGCTCCAATACAACCTAGTAATGACGAATATCGAAGAACAACGCCAAAGGGATACTTTTTTACGGGCCGAATCTGGGATAATGCATACAGGGAAAAACTAAAAAAGTTATCTGCAAGCTGTAGAATAACAATCACAACTGATAATATTGATATGCAAGCTGAAGGATACTACTTTTCCGAGAATCTTACAATGACATATCGGAAATATTTTAAGAATTGGGCTGGCAGACCAATAGCAAGGCTTGAGGCAATAACAGAATTTTCATTAATGCGAGAGTCGATGGAGTTGACAAAGAAGCACCTGTTTGGAGCCATAATCTTCTCAATTGTAATTCTTAGTTCAATATTTTTCTTCCTTGTTAAGTATCTAAGGACACCTCTTCGTCAAATCTCCGAAAGCATGAAGAAGGAAGATCCCAGGATTATTAGCAACCTGAGTAAAGATTCGACGGAATTCGGGCGACTTTCCTTGTTGATAACTGATTTCTTTAACCAGAAGAATAAGTTAGTAAAAGAAATAGAGGACAGAAAGCAAGCAGAAGTTGAGTTACAGGACAAAATTGCCAGGCTAAAGCTCATAAAAGCACTCCATAATGCTTTTATAAGCACATTAGATCTAAAGAAAATTTATGAAAGGGTATATGAAATTATTCCCTTTTATTTAGGGAAAAATGGAGTTCATCGTGCAAGTCTATTAATTTATGATGAAAAGCTAAATGTCCTTATAAAAGAAAACTCACAGGTTATAAAATCAGTTTCAGATGGTATTACTTCTTCAATGATACAGCCAATTGACAGTGGTATTTCCGGAAAATGTTTCTCTACTGGTCTGCCAGTTATTATAAACGACTGTTCAGAGACTGATCTACTTTTAGGTGAATATAGCAGGAGTAATGATCTTAAATCTGTAATTGCCATTCCAATTATTTCTAATCAAAAAGTCATTGGTCTATTGCGTTTAGAGAACATTGAAAGTACTTATGGTTTCAACATTGCGGATATTGAGCTATTTTCCATGATTGCTGAACAGCTAGGGATAGTTATTCATAATGCAAAGCTATTTAGGGAACAAAAGCAGATAGAGAAGGCACTAAGGAACTCAGAAGAGATGTACAGGACAATTTTTGAAAATACAGGAACAGCCTCAATAATAATTGAAAACGATATGACTATTTCCCTGGTAAATGCAGAATGGGTTAAAGCCATAGGTTATTCAAAAGAAGAAGTTGAAGGAAAGGCTAAATGGACCGAGCATATTCATCCTGATGATTTGGAGTTAATGAAGCAAAGGCATATTAACAGAAGGCTTGACCCCAGTTCTGTCCCAAGCCGATATGAGATCCGCATGTTTGATAGGTTTATGAACCTAAAGCATTTCATAATTAACATTGAACTATTTCCCGGTACGAAAAGGAGTATTGTTTCTCTTATAGATATTACAGAGCGGAAAGAAATTGAAGAAGAATTAAAGATGGCAAAGGAAAGGGCAGAAATTTCGGACAGGTTAAAGTCGGAATTTCTAGCGCAGATGTCTCACGAGATACGTACTCCAATAAACACAATTTTAAGTTTCTCAGCTTTGCTTAGTGAGGAACTTGAGAATCGTGTTGATGATGATCTGCGCATGTGCTTTGGAAATATCAAATCAGCCGGAAATAGAATAATCAGAACAATTGACCTGCTCCTAAATATGTCAGAGATTCAGGCTGGCAGCTATGAGCCCATAGTCAAACCTTTTGATCTTTACGGAGATATACTAGAAAAAATATACTCAGAATTTCATTTTATGGCTTGTGAAAAGAACATTCAGTTAAATCTGGACAAAAGATGTAATAAGACAGAGATCATTTCTGATGAATATTCTGTATATAAGATATTTGAAAATCTAATAGATAACGCGATAAAATATACAAGTTGTGGCGATGTAACAATAACAGTTGACAGCGATGGTTCAGGCAATATAATTGTCGATGTTACAGATACTGGTATAGGAATCAACAAAGAATTCTTGCCGCATCTCTTCAAACCTTTTTCTCAGGAAGAGCAAGGTTATACCAGAAGGTTTGAAGGTAATGGATTAGGACTTGCGCTAGTAAAGCATTATTGCGAGATCAACAATGCTTCAGTTGAAGTAAAGTCCGAAAAAGGCAAAGGGACCTCATTTAAGGTAATTATTCCATCAGATAAAGGCTGATAGATTAATAGATAAAGTTTTTCAGGGTAAACTTTGTTCAAAGCAAAAAAGTAACTGAAAAGACAGTACCTGTCCCTTTTGCACTCTGGACAGATATTTCTGCATTATTAAGTTCACAATATTTTTTAGTCAAAGCCAGGCCAAGACCATTCCCCTCAAATTTCCTAGTATAGCCGCTATCTTCCTGCGAAAATGGTTCAAATAAATATGGCAAGTATTCTTTTGAAATCCCAATTCCACTATCAGATATTCTAATTGTTACTTCCGAGGAAGAAGAATTCTCCAGAGTAATAACTACCTGGCCTTTTTGAGTAAACTTAATTGCATTATCAATAAGGTTAACAAATATCTGCATAACTGTATAATTATCTGCTCTAATAACTGAGTTTTGAGAGCGGTTTTCATACTTAAGTTCCAGATTTTTTGCCTGAGCATTCATTTTGAACTCTGGTAACAGGCTGCAGATAATATCTTTATCCAGATCAAATTCAGAGGTAATTGACTCATAACTACCAATCTGAATTTCTGACATATTAAGGATGAGATCAATTGTACGGATAAGTCTTCTACCACCCAAGTTTATAATCTTAAAACTATCTTTTAGTTCATCTGGGAGCTTATCTTCTAGTTCCATACAAAGTAAAGAATTAAAACTGAGTATAGTATTTACAGGCGTTCTTATTTCATGAGACATTTGAGCAAGGAACTCAGTTTTAAGTTTATTAGACAGCTCAGCTTTTTCCTTTGCTTTGATCAAATCTTCCTGAATTAATTTTCTTTCAGTAATATCCTTTTGAATGCCAAAGTGACCAATATTTCTTCCTTTATCGTCATAAATGCAAATATAATCACCTTCTACCCACATCTGAGTACCATCGAATCTACGTTCGTCAGTTTCAACATGGCTCCTTTTATGATCCAGAAGGTATGTCCATCCATTTTTAGCTTCGATAACGTTATGCCCACAGAGCTCATAAGGAGTAAGGCCGAGGAATTCTTCACGTCTAGCACCATACTGCAAAAGAATTGCATCATTTGCCTTTATTATTCTTTCATGATGAAGCACATAATCGATCATTTTTTCTTTATCTTCGCAACCTTCCCAATCGATAGGGTCATCAAGTTTCATAATGTAGAAGCCATCTAAAGATTGTGAAAAAAATAGTTCGAGCAAGTTTTCCCTTTCTTTCAGGGCATCTTCCATCTTCTTTCTTAATATGTTATCATTATAGAGATTGCGCGTCATTTTGTTAAAAGCCTCAGAGAGTTTTCCAAGCTCATCATTACTATTAACATCAATTGTGTGTTTTAGGTCTCCTTCTGAAATAATATGAGCTGCCTTTTCCAACTTTAGAATTGGTGCCAATATATGCCCTTTAATAAATTTTAGTATTATCACGCATATAATAAAAGTAACAATTAAAGCCGTAAATATTAGTTCATAGTTAAGTTTAATTACAGAGGAAAAAGCTTCATCTCTTGGCACGGTAACACCAATCGACCATCCATTTGTACCGACAGGAAGGAAAGATATCAACTTTTTTTGTCCCTGAAAAGTATAATATTCTGTAGTCGGCTGATTCAGCTTTTGTCCATCAAGCATTTCATGGACAATAGTCTGTGTTTCCTTATTATTCAGGCTTAAAAGTGAAAACTTTAAGATTAAATCTTTTTCAGGATAAGCCATAACAACACCCTTTCTGTCAACCATTAAAGCATAGCCTGTAGAATCAATTTTCTCGGAGTTAATAATATTCGTAATTACAGCAAGATCAATTACACCTGACAAGACGCCAATAATTTCCCCGTTAATATTTTTCCTTGGAGCCGCAACAGCAATCATTGGTCTCCCGGTAGTCAAAGAAATTAGCGGATCCGAAACTATTAACTCACCTTTTATAGCCCTTTGAAAATATTCTCTTTTAAAGTTATTACCTTTAATTCCATCGGTTGTATAAAAGTCTCCTTTCTTATCGGCAACGACCAGCAACAAGTAATCTTTGAGGAGTGTTTTTTTTATTTTCAGAAATTCGGCAACCTTTAATTTACTAGTATCGGAAGCCTCCTTTGAATCTGCAAGAAGCCGGACTTCTGATTTCCATTTTTCAATTTTTCCACTAACAACGCTCTGAATTTTCTGAGCCTTTTCTTCAGTCAGTTCTTTTATATCTTTAGTTACTTCTCTATGAAAGCTTATATAGCTAAGGAGCAATAAGGTTAAAAAACCGGTAGCAGAAAGAAATATTATTGGTATCAGGAATTTTTGTTTAATTCCGGCATTTTTATACTTTTCAATGGGTTTTATCATAGAGCTAAATAAGGGGTTTTTTATTTAATTTAACATTTCGTCTAAGGTTTAAACAAGTACAGGCAAAGAGAACTTAAAATCAGTTCCCAGGCCAAATTGACTACTAACGGTTATACTTCCGCCACATTTCTCAATAAATTCTTTGCATAGGATCAAACCCAGTCCAGTGCCTTTTTCCTTTGCGGTTCCTTCGGTTGAGGTTTGTTTATCGATCTTAAAGAGATCCTTTATTCTATCTGGCTGGATACCTACTCCGTTGTCACGAACTGTTATATAGGCAAATCCTGTCTCATTAGAGGAAGAAATATTTATTTCTCCGCCTGCTTTGGTAAATTTAATTGCATTTGAAATAAGATTTTGCAGAACAGATTGTAACATTTTTCTATCAGCCAGAACTAAAAGATTCTCGTCTATTTTTACTGAAGTCTTTATTGATTTTCCAAGGGAATTACTTTCCAGAAGTTTGAGCGTAGAGTTTACATAATCATAAAGGTTCAGGCGTTCAGGATTAAATTCCAATCTTCCTGTCTGCACCCTTGACCAATCGAGGAGATTTTCGACAAGATTAAATATATTTTTCAGTGAACTGTTAATATACTTAAGATAAGTTTTTATATCATTTTTGTTAAATTGATCAAAATCGAGGAGAAGCATATTTGAAAAACCAAGCAGTCCATTAAAAGGACTTTTCAAATCATGTGCAATTATTGAGAAGTACTTATCTTTTGCAGAATTTAGCTCCTGTAGCTCTTTTTCAGATTTTTCAAGTCTGGAATTTGCCTGTGTGAGTTCTTCTGTTTTTTTCTCTAAGAGTTGCCTGTGATTTTGAAGTTCTGTTGTAAATTCAAGAAGTTCTTCTTCAACGCTTTTTTTGTATATTGCTGAAGCAATCTGTTCGGAAACAAATGTAAGAATTTTTTTCTCACGTTCGCCAAAAGCATCAGGATTTAGGTAATCCTGTACGACCATTACACCTGTAACCTTTTCAAATATTTTCAGGGGCACACCTAACCAAATCTTAGATGGTGTTCCAATTACCTGTATTTTTCCCGATCTTCTTAGTTTGAGGTTTTTTTCTTCATCAACAAGCATCCCCATTCCAGTTCTAAGTACATATTCGGTTAGACCTTTTCCAGCTTTTTTAGGCTTCTGAGGAGGGTCAAATTCGTCGACAAAATAAGGGAAACTCAGAAGTTCAGTTTCCGGGTCATACAAAGCAATATAGAAATTTCTTACAGGCATGAGTTCTTTAACTATCTCATGGATCTTCTCATATAACATAGAGAGGTCCAAAGTAACATTAGCGGCCTCAGATATTTTGTATAATGCATCTTTCAATTTTTCAGATTCTTTTCTTTCACTAATTCCTCTTTGAACAGACAAAAAACCGGTAATGCGTCCTTCTTCATCAACAATAGAGCTAGCTGTACCTTCAATATAGATAAGGCTTCCATTTCTAGTTTTATTAATTATTTCGCCTTTGACTGTCTTTTTATTAAGAAGGTCATGCCATAGTTTTTCATATGAGCTTTTGTCATGGGCCCCGCTTTTTAAGATGCGTGGTGTTGATTTACCGACGACCTCATTTGCAGCAAAGCCATATAGTCTAGTAAATTCGGGATTTACATACTTAAAAATCCCGTCCGGGCCAGTAATAAATATTGCATCACCTGAGTCTTCAACTGCTTTTTTTAATTCAAGCAGATCAGTTTCTTTTCTCATTCTCTCAATTGCCATTGCGACCTGAGTAGAGACAAAAGAAAGTATGTCAATATCAGAGCGAGTATAATTAAATTCATTATCATAGGTTTGTACAGCAAGGAGGCCTATTGTTTTATTGTCAATTGTTTTTAGTGGGACTCCAAGCCATTCAGCCGCAAATTCGCCAATTAAGTCGATATTCCCTTCTTTGAGCAATTCGAGCTGTTTATCCCTATCGCAAAGTAAGACTTCTCCTGATTTAATAGCATATTCTGTCAGGCCTTTCCCAAATTTTTGCGGACCATATTTTATTTTAGCATCCGGTCCGTCATGTTCATCTATGTAATATGGGAAAGAAACAACGCTCTGCTGCTCGTCACAAATTGCAATATAGAAATTTCCAGCATGAGTGAGTCCTTTAATGATATTATGAACTTTAGTATAGAGTTCTTCAAGGCTGCGCGAAGAACTAGCTGCTTCTGAAATCTTATAAATAGCTTCTTGTTTTTTTTGCTCTAGCTTATGCTTTGAAATATCATGTATAACAGAAATCACATATTTAGGATGATTATTCTCATCCTTAATAACTGAAGAACTTAGCTGGCCATAGTATTTATTTCCATCCTTACGAGAAAAAACATATTCATTTCCATTTTCCTTCAGACTGCCAGAAAGTAAATTCATAAAAGATTGGTAGAGTTTTTCTTTATCTTCAACTGAATCAGCTATAGCACTAATCGGGCGGCCGATGATCTCTTCAGAATTTTCGAATCCAAAAAACTCCATACCCTTGCATGAAATATCCAGTATTTTGAATTCCGGATCCACGATTATCACAGAATCCATAGTTGTGTTGACAAATGCATGGAATATTTCCTTGTAATCGCAAATACAAGTCTTTTTGAAACTATTACTTTTGTTTAACCCAGGATGGTCGTGGTTCATTGCTGTAATCTTTAATAAGATCGATAAAAATAATTTTGAATGTAAAAATAACTAAAATATAACGAATATATATTCGGAATTAATAAAATTAATTAGAGGTTAGGATAGAGAGAAGAGCAAGTAAAAAAATAATACTGTCCTCCTTTTCCAAAACTTATTCTGATAAAGAGTCTTTTTTTTTACCATCCTATTTTAACTTGAGCGAAATAGGAGTTTTTTTCTACATATCTATCATAAGCATAAGCGCCATCGAGGCGGATAGCTCTGAAGAGCTGCAATCCAAGTCCCAGAGTAAGCCTGTTATCAGCAAAACCAATTCTTGGGCTTATTGAAAAGATATTCTTTGACAAGTCATACCTAAATTCTGTTCCAAAGCGTAATCTTTGAAAATAATTTTCATATCTTGTATCCTGTGCAAAGAGGTCATCAATATCAAAAGACAGGTTCCACTGCTGTGTAATCGGATGATAAAGGCCAATGCTTGCAATAAATGGGAAAGTCAGTTCAAAGGGGATTCCAACATTAACATTTCGCTGGTAACTAACTAAAGCAGTATCCTGCCCACTTGTAACTACTCGGCCAAAGTTATCTCTCTCATAATCCAGATATGAAACCGAAACACTTAAATCAACTGATGAAGAGATCTTTTGCATAGGAATAATATTCTCAAGAGATAATCCAATATCAGTTCCAGTACTGAAGTGATATAGTGCTCCAAGATCCATTGTAAAACCAGTAATATATGAGTCAAGACCTTTGGTTACTTCTTTTAATATTGATTTATAGTTATCAACGACAACACGTCTTGTAGAAAACCTTCTATGAACAACTTTTAGATTTGCGCCTATGCTTAAGTCTTTGCTTACATGGTAACCATATCCTGCAGCTCCAATTACGTCAATATAGGAAAAAGCATAAGCTACGGGCAGAGCGCCAAAATCGATATTACCAGAATTATCCACGACGGATTGAAGTAATCCTTCAATACTAGTTATTGCATTTGTCACCTGTTCTTCATCATTTAAGTCTTGCGGAATCTTGACTTCAAGAAGTGCATCTACAATAGGACTTTGATGCATTTCAAAACCAGATTGTGCAGTACCTGTCAAAGAGAATCCCCAATTACCTGCCTGTACAGAAATGCCGGGGACAATCTTTACTCCATGTGTTGTTGGATTACTGCTTGATCCGACCACCTGGTTTAATAGATCCCTTGGAAATCTAAGGCCATCTTGGATTTGTTTTAATGCATCAAGTTTTTGTTGAAATGTTGCCCCAGGGGCCTGAAACTGATTAACGCCTCTCCAGACTTCCTTAAGTGACAGAGCCTGCTTAAAATCGTTATAGTGGTCCTCCAGAAAACGAGCAGCGTCAAAAGTTTCAGGGGGTAGACTTGCAGAGATTCCAATAGCTTCAATTGAGAGTTTTTCTTTTGCAAGTAAAGCCGGATTGTAGAGCATTGCGTTAAAATTGTTTCCATTGGCCACTTGAGTTTTTCCCATACCGACAGATCTTACATCCTCTGTATTTTCTGGAATAGGGACAGAGATGGTTTCACTAGTAACTGAGGTATCAGGAAGCGTTACATATCTGTCAATATAATAATATCCTTGAGGAAAGGTCCTGGCAGCTGAGACAGCAAAAAGAATGATTGCAGTTGTAAAAATTCTCATATTATTTGCCCCAAACTGATTTTTCGTTATAGATCTGAAGTAAATTTATTTTTGGAAAACAAAAAGAAGTTATTATTTACAAAAGAAATTAATTATTTATAAAATAGTGTCTGATGACATCACAAATGGCGCTCATTTGACGAGCACCATTTTTTTTGCAGCCTTAAAATTACCGGCTGTAAGCTCATATATGTAGACTCCACTTGGGAAATTACTTGCATCCCAGTGAAATTGATACTTACCTGGTTCCATTATGCCATTAAAAAGTGTATCAACGACTTTTCCCTCCAAATCATAGATAAGCAGTTTTACATTTCCTTTTTCCATTATGTCGGCTGTTATTGTAGTCTGTGGGTTAAAGGGATTTGGGAAATTATCATAAAGGCCATATGTTCTGGGTTGTTCTCCTGCGACAGAAGTTGGGCCCAAAGAGACCAAGCGGTAGATATTCCCGTCAAAGGAACAGACAAATAGTTCATTTGATCTATCTATTCCAAAGGAAGAGATGTTTTTTTCACTATTAATAATCAATTCGTTAGTGGCCTGTGATTTTCCATCATAAGACAAGGCCCATATCTTTCCAGCGACAAAATCTGCAAAGATATATTTTCCATATAACTGAGGCAGTGCCTTACCACGGTAGACATAACCACCTGTAATTGCTCTACCACCTTGTTCATTGTGTCCATATTCCCAAATAGGTTCAATTAGCCCAGTTGTATCGCAATTTGAAGAAGGGTTGTAGCAATGTTTTCCTTCCATAATTCGCCATCCATAGTTCCCCCCTTTTGTCATAATATCAATTTCCTCCCAGAGATCCTGCCCCACATCTGCAACCCAGAGCCATTTTGTTACCGGATCAAAACTAAAGCGCCAAGGATTTCTTAGTCCATATGCATATATTTCCTCGCGATAGCCCTTAGTATTACCTACGAAAGGATTGTCAGTAGGGATAGAGTAATTTTTACCATTTTGAGATTTGTTGACATCAATTCTAAGCATTTTTCCAAGTATAACAGTATTATTCTGGGCATTATTAAATGGATCACCTCCTGATCCCCCATCGCCGAAGCCAACGTAAAGATATCCATCAGGTCCAAAAGCCAGTTGTCCTGCTTTGTGATTTGGGAAGGGTTGATTAACTTCGAGTAAGATAGTTTCACTATTTTTATCAGCTGAATCAGGATTTGAACTCGTTATTGTAAACCTTGAGATCCTGCTTCTTAGAGTATCGTCTAGTGTATAATCGACATAGAAATAGGGATTATTCTTAAAATCAGGATGGAAAACCATTCCCAACAGTCCTAATTCTCCTCCTGCTTTTACTTTATCTGAAAGGTCAAGAAATACTTTGGCCTTTGCAGTAGTTGAATCATTACTAAAGACATAAATCTTCCCCTGCTGTGTGACAACAAATAATCTATTAGTTCCATCATCTGGTTGCTGAAGGTCAAGGGGCTGCAGAAAATTAAGTTTTGGAAAAGCATTACTTAACTGATATTGAGCATTTGAGCAGATGGAGAAAAAAGAAGGAAGAAAGGCTACGACATAAAATATTCTCTGTTTTAGCATCGTTATCCTCTTTTGAATTATTCATTATATCATAACTTTTAGAATCGTAACTACTAAATAAACTATAGAAAATAACTCTGTAATTCAAATTCACAAATCACCAAGATAAAACTTCACCAAGATAAAACTTCACCAAGATAAAACTTCACCAAGATA
>JAUZPB010000010.1 GCA_030706145.1 Bacteroidota bacterium | reverse complement strand
CGGTATTACTGCAAGGAAAGCCCAAAGGAAGAAGAATTTGTATCCAATTATGTCTTCCAGCTTTCCACTGAACATTCTTGGTATCATCATGCTTAATGCCATAAATCCAGTTGCAATCGAGTAGTGTGAGGTCTTTAACTCTCCATCGCAGACATACATCATATAGAGCATATATGCTGTGAAACCGAAACCATAGCAGAATTGCTCAAAACCTACACAAGCAGCTATCAGGATTATATTATCTGGCTGTGTGAATGCAAGGAGTGTATAGACAAGAGCAGGAAGGTTAATAGCTGTAAACATCCACCATATTGATTTCCCTAGTCCTACACGGGCTGAAAATAGGCCTCCAACGATTCCCCCAAATAATAGACCAACAACTCCAATTGTACCAGAAACAATTCCTATCTGCTGTGTTGTTAGTGCAAGGCCTCCGACTTCACGCGGGTCTTTTAAAAATGGAGCAACTAAGCTTAAAAGCTGAGCTTCACCAAACCTGTAGACCAAAAGAAAGATAATTGTAATGAGGATATGCTTTTTTTGGAAAAACAGCGCAAATGTTCTAAGAAAATTCTGCATCACACTTCCCGAGCCATCAACTTTGGCAGGCTTGTCGCTATCAGGGCGGGGAAGTATGAAGAAATGATAAATTGCAAAGAGAAAAAATAATGCTGTAACAATGTAGAAGACCGTATGCCAGGCGCTTGCTACTGTGCCAGTTTTTGCAAGTGTACCGGCAATAATGACAAGTATTCCCTGTGCTGTAATCATTGCTATTCTGTAGAATGTACCTCTAATGCCTGCATATAAAGCTTGGCCATGTTTATTTAGACCAAGCATGTAAAAACCATCTGCAGCAATGTCGTGCGTAGCAGAACTAAAGGCTAAAAGAAAAAAGAACATTAAAGTGTACTGAAAAAACTGTGTCGTTGGAATTGTTAGGGCGACTCCGGCTAATCCAAATCCAATTAAAAATTGCATTGTTACTATCCATGACCGTTTTTTCCCAAACATGTCTACAAATGGACTCCAAAGCGGCTTTATAACCCAAGGTAGACTTAACCAGCTTGTATAAAAGGTTATATCAGTATTTGATATTTTCATATCCTTATACATGATAATAGATACTATCATAACCATTGCATAGGGAATACCTTCAGCATAATAAAGTGAGGGTATCCAGGCCCATGGATTTCTTAATGACGGTTTTTTCCCCGCCTGTGCTGTCTTTTCTGCCTCTTCACCAAGTGTTGAGCTTGCTTCAGCCGCAAGAGTCGATTTTTCTTTTGACATCAAATTCTCCTGTTTGAAATATTTTGGCAATTCAGCTTCCAAACACTTCCTTCTTAGCTGAACTCCTGCATGAAATTTATATATATAAACTATATTTTATATACTATCTCCCTTGAACTTTTTCTTTTGCCATGATTATTGCTCCCATTGCTGGAGGATAATCTGGAGCCTTAATTTTTACTTCCGGCGTATTTTGAGCGACTTTTTCACTGAACATCTTTGCAAAATAGTTATCTGAACTTATTATTCCACCAATAAGTGAGAGATTAAGTACCTTTTCATTAATTTTCTTTTTCATCGAACAAATATGCTCAATAAGTTCATTGCACTCTTCATCCAAAACTTTCTGGCATAGCTTGTCTCCTTTTTCTGCTGCTTCAATTACCAGTGGTGCTGCTGAGGCTATGTCAAATCCATCCTTGTATATTTGTGTTATAAGCATCTCGGGTGTTGAAATACCAAATCTTTTATTTATGAGTTCGGTAAGCAAGGTCTTTTCTCCTCTTCCATCAAAATCCTTTGAAACAAGCATCAAGCCTCGTCTTCCTATTACATATCCGCTTCCCTGATCACCAATAAACCTTCCAAAACCGCCTACTCTGTGTATGTTTCCCAAAGCATCTTTACCAAACATAATTGAACCTGTTCCAGCGATCAAAATACTTCCTGGTTTTCCTGAAAATGCACCTTCAAGAGCAATCCTGGCATCGCTTTCAACATAAAATGGCAGTGAAACTCCCTTTTTTGCGGCATATTCTGTAAATCCGGCTTCCATCTTTTCCGCATCGCTTCTTCTGCCTGCCCCAGTTGTACCTAGCAAAATGGACTTGAAGTCCTCGTACTTGCAATTAAGTTTTTCTTTGCATTCTGTAATTAAATTGAAAACTGTTTCAGAGACTTGATCAGTCCCTATCATTAGAAATGTCGATGGACCACCGGTGCACTGGTGTAAAATATTACCTTCAAAGTCTGTAGCAATACAAGCGGTTTTTGTGCCTCCGCCGTCCATTCCTATTAAATAGTTCATGTTTCTTTTTCTCGGATAATGTGTTGAAAATTTATGCGAAAAATATGAAAAAAAGAATGAACTTTAAAAGCATTTATTTACATTTATTGTGCCAAAGGCAAAAAGTTGATCTGCTTTCAAAAAAGAAGTAATTATGAATGCAGGTTTTTATTGAAAAAAGAAAGTTACTCTCCCTGTAAAAATTCTTTTGCAGGGAGAGCCTTTATGGGAGGTTATATTACCACTGGGTTAGTTTTTCTCGATTTAGCTTTTCTCTATTGGAGTTTCAGCCAATAATACCTTCTCTATTGCATCTTTTAATACATCTTTGGGCAGTGCTCCCTGAGCCATCTGGGGTTTGTCCCCCTTGGGGCAGAAAAGTAGCGATGGAATACTCCTTATACCAAAAATAGCAGCTAATTCCTGCTCTTTTTCTGTGTCTATCTTATAAATATTTATTTTCCCCTCATATTCTTTTGCTAATTGTTCTAAAACCGGTGCAACCATACGGCATGGACCACACCAATCAGCATAAAAATCAATTAATGCCGGCAATTCTCCCGAAAAATTCCATTCACGGCTTTTCTCATAATCAAATACTTTCTCTAAAAATGTCTGTTTTGTTAAGTACTCTAACATGTTTATCCTTTATTTTTTGTTTCTTGATAATTATTATTTCTATAGTGGTTAGATTCATATAATTAAAAAAGGATTCTACATTTTTAACAAAGGAATCATATTATGCCCAAAATGAATATCTCAGTTCCCCATAATCTTGGTGCGGGTGAAGCACAAAACAGAATAAAAAGCCTTTTAGGTGACTTGAAAAAGCAATTCGGCGGTCAGGTAGATAATATGAACGAATCGTGGAATGGCAATAGAGGAAGTTTTTCTTTCAGTGCTATGGGAATGGCTGTCGATGGTGATATACTAGTTAAACCTGATAGCGTGGACCTGGAGGGAAATTTGCCTTTGGGTGCTATACCATTTAAGTCTAAGATTGAAAAGACAATAAAAGACCAACTAACAAATCTTTTAAGCTGATCACCTCTCTTGCAAGATCTTAATATAGCTGTCTCTGAACTACCTTTTCCAGAGCAGCTATATTATAATTTTGTATCCTTTTTTATACACTACAGTTTCACTTATTATACATACCTAAAAGAGAAAATCATTGAATTCACAGTTAATGACATTTTTATAGAGGCATAATAATTGACCGCTAGCTTATAAAAAATAGATCTCTTCGTTTCCCACAAGCGAAATTATAAAAGAAAGTTGATAAAGGGAGGATCTTTGATGGAAAGCAATATATTACATTATAGCGAAAAACTGAAACTCATCGTTTTTCTCCTTTGTATTTTCTTTTCCTTTGTACATCTGCTTCAAGCTCAAACTGCTTTTAGTTCTAAGATTGTGAACAAAGAAAACTCGCCTTTATCAGATAGCCTTAATTTAGATGCTGGGCTTTCCTACTCCCAGAAAAGAAGCTTTGATAGTCTAAAAGTATCTGCCAATAATGCTTCATTTAATAAGGCAAAAAACATTACCTCTTCACTTAAACAAAGCCATGCAATAAGAGATTCTTTCGATTTCGGAAACTCTTACTACAAAAATGCTTTCAAAAAGTGGAGTGCAAAAGCATATTCTATGAGCCTTTATTCTCACTGGTTCAGTTTAGGAGCAGATAAAACATTTATGCACAATTCTAACTTCAATCAATTAACCAATATTTCAATTGGATCAGGGAAATATATAGACGAAACCAATTTTATTCAGCTTACAGGTTCCTATGGCTGGACAAGCTCTAAGGACATAATGCACCTTAACATTAATAAAGATATTAAACTCTATAGTCTGTATATTGAATTTAAGAGCTTCCGGCCATCTTTCTATCCTGATATAATTCAATATTTTCTTTTTGGTATAGGAGTAGACTGTTACGCCTGGAATTATAAGTCTCCTGTCGAAATTGGTTATTATGATTACCATTCAAATTATATTGTCCTTGAGTCAATTCAAGATGATATGGTAAGCGCTTTCGATCTCCATGCAGGGCTTGGTTTCAATATGGCGGATCTAAATGGAATTCAGCTTGTTTCAGAAGTCTCTCCGGGTTATGCTTTTGCAGGATTAACAACTCACAACGATCTTGAAAATACACTGGTTAAAAACCATTTTTATCTGAAATTAAAGCTAATGCTCTATTTCCCTTATGACTAGGCAAAAGATCTTACTTACTTTCTTGTTTTAGCAACAGTTTTTTTTGAATACTTGGAACTATTGTTTGGCACCATTTCTTTTGGTTTTATTTATTCGCCTTATTCATTATTTTATTCACATGTTGAAGTCTTGAAAGAATATTTAAATGAAGAACTATATTGTTGTCAATTACGATTAAAATTAAGTAAACTTTTGGAGGAGGAAGGTTCAAATGTCTTTATAAGTGAGATGCTGGGAAGAGTATGTCAGGAACTCTCGGATCTGGCCAATATAAGTAGTAGCAAGGGGGATTTTGTACTGTTTCTTGAACCTCCATCGCTTGATGAGCGGATTGTAAATCAATTTGCTTTCTTTTCTCTTATGTTCGATCCTGCTATCATATTAAGCCAATGGCTTGAAGAGCATCCGGATTCTTATTTTTTGGATAATAATCCCTTCACCTCTCAAATGGGAAATTCGAGATAAACTTGACCAGACTAATATTACAGAACATGTACTATTTCCGGGATTAGATAGTTTTAGTGCCTGGTTAAAAAGGTATTGCAGTTCTCAGCTTTAGTCCTTTTATAGTTTGTAAAATACAAGTGTGCGGAAATTCTTTCAAAATAAAAAATAAAAATTAAATTACTCTTTTGGGTTCTTTTTCTTAAATTATTAAAAATTAAACATATACATCTTAAACAATCTGGCAAATATCATGAAAAAGGTAACTACAATTGTTAGCATTGTTCTGATTGTTATTTTGATGCTCATGCTTTTCATTCCAATGCTCTTTAAAGATCAGGTGGCACAAATTGTCAAAAAAGAAGCAAACAAGTCTCTTAATGCTGTATTGAATTTTGGGTCGGTCGGCTTAAATGTCTTTCAAAGCTTTCCGGATCTGACTCTGAGCGTTGATAACTTATGCATTATTAACAAGGAACCTTTTAAGGGGGATACTTTACTTAATGCATCTTCTTTCCAGGCTACAGTCGATATTTGGAGTGTTATTAAAGGTAAACAAATAAAGATAGAGTCAGTTCGCCTGGTTAATCCAAAAATCTATGTCCATGTCCTCAAGGATAGCTCTGCAAACTATAATATTACAAAAGAAACTGAGACTAAATCTGATACTTCAAAAGAAATGAATATTGCTCTTAAAAAATATTCTATTGAGGATGCAATTATCACATATAATGATGAAACAAGTGATGCACTCATTAAAATAGTAGGGTTAAATCACAAGGGCAGCGGTGACTTTTCTAAAAATAGATTTGACTTAAATACAAATACTACTATTAGTTCATTAAATTATGAATCAATGGGTATTACATATCTTAGTGATGCTAACCTGGAATTAAATATGGATTTGGATGCAAATCTTTCACAGAAAAAATTTACATTCGAAAAAAATGAGTTCAGAATAAATAATCTGATACTTAAGTTTGATGGCTATGTTGCTAAACCAGATAGCAATATTTCCATGGATCTGACATTTGAATCTCCTAGAACAGATTTTAAGGACGTAGTTTCACTTATACCATCTGCTTACTCAAAGGATTTTGGTAGTCTGAAATCATCAGGCAAAATGATTCTTAAGGGAAATGCAAAGGGAATCTACAACAAGAAGATGTTTCCTTCTTTTAATGTAAAATTAACAGTGGTAAATGGGTTTTTCCAATATCCAAAACTTCCCACTCCGGTAAAAGATGTAAACGTTGATATGGTTGTAAATAACCCCGGAGGATCTCCTGATGCAACTATAAGCGATATAAAACAGCTCCATTTTTTGATTGGAAGTGAACCTTTTGATGCAAGGCTCTTGCTGAAAACACCAAAATCAAATCCTTATATAGATACTCAAATGAAAGGTAGAATTAACCTTGCTCAGGTAAAAAGTGTTTTACCTCTGCAGGATGTCACAAAACTAGAAGGTCTGATCCAAGCAGATTTTCAGGCTAAAGGTACGCTCGGTGACATCAAAGCAAAGAAATTTTCTAATATTAATGCCTCTGGTACTGTCTCTATTTACAATTTCATATATGCAGGGAAGAAACTCTCTCAGGAACTTAGAATAAGTCAGGCACTTCTTGTCTTAAATCCACAGAACTTTAATTTGCGCAATTTTAATATGACTATCGGGCAAAGTGATTTAAGCGCTTCTGGAAGCTTGAATAACCTCTTAGGCTACGTTCTTAATAAGGGAGTTCTTAATGGTAATCTTTCATTAAGTTCAAATTTTCTTGATGTCAACAGCTTAATTGGCACAACAAAACAGGAGACAAAAACTCAGCAAAATCCAAATCAAACTAAAGCTGTTGAATTGCCAGATAGAATTGACTTTACGATGAATTCAAATTTTAACAAGGTAGTTTATCAGAACCTTACGCTTCAAAATGTTCATGGAGTAGTTACATTAAGGGATAAAAAACTAACTATGAACCCTTTAAGCATGAACCTGCTCGGAGGTTCACTTGTAGCTAGTGGCTACTATTTTGCGCCTGATAAATCAAATCCCCAGATATCATTTAATCTTACAATCAGTAATTTCGATATCAGTAAGACCTATGAAAGTTTTATTACTGTAAAGAGATTTGCGCCTATGGCAGAGTATATTAAGGGGAATTTTGATGCAAAAATAAATATGAGTAGTCCACTCGATAAGCAGATGATGCCTATCTGGAATAGCTTTAACGGGCAGGGGACACTTAACCTTGCAAATGCACAGGTTAGTAACTTTAAGCCTTTTGAAGTCATAGGAAATACATTAAAGATAAATGAACTAAAAAATCCGGTACTAAAGAATGTTACACCTTCTTTTAAGATTACTAATGGGCGCTTATATGTGAATCCGTTTAATTATAAAGTTTTTAATTATGATATTACGCTTGGCGGTTCAAGCGGCATCGACCGCTCGATGGACTATACGATGAACCTGCAGATTCCTGCAGCAGGCATGCAGTCACAGGCAAATAAGGCTATTAACAATCTTCTAAAAAGAAATGTAAATCTTGTCTCTACAGATAAAGTCAACGTAAAGGCTTTCATCAAAGGAAAAGTAAATGACCCGGTTGTTACGACAAGTGTTTCGGATATTGTTAGTCAAACAACAAAAAGTGTTACCGATCAGGCCAAACAGCAGATAAACCAGCAGCTTCAGAAGCAAAAAGAACAGGTGCAAAATAAGGTACAGCAGCAAACCGATACACTCAAAAATAAGCTAAAAAAAGAAGCAGAAAATAAGCTAAAAGATATCTTTAAGAAAAAATTCTAAACTTTCGATTCTCTAAAGAGAGCCTTTCTATATAGTGGAAATGGCTCTCTTTGAATTTTAATGGAATAAACTTGCAATATAATAGCTGTTATAAACAAATAATTTTTCATTAATCCTTTGAAGAGGTTCTTCCGATGTATTAAATTGCATGTGCATTTATAAACAAATATTGGGTAAAATGAAAGCGTTATTGCTTGAGAATATTCATCCATGTGCTATTGAAATCCTGGAAAGAAAAGGTGTTCAGGTTGAGACTCATGCTGGAGGACTGGGAGAAGATGAATTAATTGAAGCTCTGCCGGGAGTTTCATTACTAGGTATTCGTTCCAGAACTCAAATTACTTCTAAAGTTTTAAAGTCCGCAAAGGACTTACTCGCCTTAGGCACATATTGTATTGGTACTAATCAGGTTGACTTAAAAGCTGCCTCATTAAAAGGAGTCCCGGTCTTTAATGCTCCTTATAGTAATACTCGTAGTGTTGCTGAAATTGTTATTGCAGAGATAATTTTTCTGATTCGTCGTCTTTATGACAAAATAAATAAAGCTCACATGGGCATTTGGGACAAAACAGCCGAGAATGCTCATGAGGTAAGAGGGAAAAAACTTGGTATTATTGGCTATGGCAACATTGGCTCTCAGGTTTCAATGCTTGCTGAAGCTATGGGTATGGAAGTCTATTATTATGATATCGTTGATAAACTTACAATTGGAAATGCTAAAAGAGTCCCATTTCTTGATGACCTTCTAAGAACAGTTGATATTCTTACTGTTCATGTTGATGGCAGCCCGGCTAATAATAACTTAATAGGTGAACGTGAATTTGAACTAATGAAAGAAGGAGTTATTCTTCTGAACCTTAGCCGCGGATTTGTTGTTGATGTCGAATCTCTTTATAAAAACATTATTTCAGGTAAAGTTGCTGGCGCTTCTTTAGACGTTTTTCCTGAAGAACCAAAAGATCCGGATGAAAGATTCTATTCACCTCTTCAGCATTTACCAAATGTACTGCTTACTCCACATATTGGTGGTAGCACGGAAGAAGCTCAGCAGAATATTGGCGAATTTGTTTCAAATAAACTACTTGAGTATGTCTTTCATGGCAGTACTTTTACAAGTGTCAATTTCCCGAAGATTCAGCTTCCATCGATAAAGGATTCTCATCGCCTGCTGCATGTTCACGAAAACGTGCCAGGTGTTTTGTCACAAATTAATGCAATTTTTGCACATAACTCAGTTAACGTCGAATCACAGTATCTTCGTACAAATGAAAATATTGGCTATGTTATTGCAGATGTTGATAAAAAATATAATGATTCACTGTTCCATGACCTGCTGAATGTCAACCGGACAATTAAGGTCAGAATTCTCTCTTTTTAACTTGCATTTTTTACTGACCTAATAAGTCCAATTATTCTATATTTATAAAGCGGAAGTCTCTTCCGCTTTACTATAACAGAGGATCTTACTATTTTGGAAAAGCAATATGAATGAAATATTAAAGACATTGTATGATTCTCCTATAGGAAAAATTGAACTTACTGCCTCTTATGAGGGCCTTAAGTCTCTTCTTTTTCTTGAGACTAATTCTTCAATATCAGAAGATACATTGTCTGTTTCTGACTTAAGACCCAGTTTAACTGAATATAGTGAGGAAATTGTCTCTTGCCTTAGGGAATCTCTTAAACAGCTTAAAGAGTATTTTGCAGGACAGAGAAAAACATTTTCTCTTAGGCTTGCTCCAGAAGGCACTGCTTTCCAGAAGAAAGTGTGGAATGAACTCCAAAATATCTCTTTTGGAGAGACAATTTCATATCTGGAGCTTTCAAGGCGGCTTGGCGATACAAAGGCTATTCGTGCAGTTGGAGGGGCAAATGGGAAAAACAAGATCCCCATTATCATTCCTTGTCATCGCGTTATTGGTGAAAATGGAAAATTAGTAGGATATGGAGGAGGTTTATGGCGAAAACAATTCCTCTTAAACCTTGAAGGTAGCCTTGGCCAACTGGACTTTGGACTTATTGTTTAATAATTCCTTCTTCTATAATACCTTCTTCCACCTCCAGGAGAAATGTCAACGATTAAGGCTATTATCAACCCAATAACAGGTATCAAGGTCCATGAGTTATCAAAATAGTTATATACTATACTATACCAAAGAAGAGTGGCAGGAAGAAATATAAAGCCTAAAATTGGCCAGAGCAGAGTATGAAACATTCCTTGAAACCATGAGCTAAAAAACCATAAAAGAATGATCGATATTCTGGGGATCAAAAATGCAAGTAAGAATAAAAGCCAAACCATTGTCCAATATCCCTCATTTTTTAACCATTGATCAGTATTTGATTGTTATTTCTCTGGAGATAATAATAACATACCCAACTATATTTAATTATGCAATTGCCCTTAAATTTGATATGCTAAATAGATATAATGAGCTTGCTTTAGACTCCTCCCCGAATAAAATGCCTTACTAAAAAGTGTCTAATCCTGTAAGAATTATTTTTGCATCTCACAAATTGGAATAAATTTCACTATATTAAATAATTATACGAAGTGAATTTCTAAATTACTTTGATCATTTGGATTTTTTATTTAATTTTGTACTCAATAATATGAAATGCGAAAATATAAATATAACCCGCTTAAATGACTGCCCAAAAACAGCTTGGCACCATCATAACCATCATCACTTTTACTGGTACTGCAGTGTCGGATTATATTAAATTATTATAAAAGTTTATAAAACAATAAAGAACCCCGACACACTTGCCGGGGTTTTTTATTTTTAAGTGTAACTCACAATAGGAAAGCAAAATGGAAAATGGAAATCTGAAACTGGCTATACAGAAAAAAGGACGTCTCTCTGAAAAATCAATCGAACTGTTGAGACTTTGTGGATTGGACCTTGACTTTTATTCCGAAAGACTTATTGTTTCGGCAAGAAACTTCAAACTGGATCTTCTTTTCCTGAGGGACGATGACATACCTGAATATGTTCAAGATGGAGTTGCTGACATTGGTATTGTAGGTGAAGATGTGGTTTATGAAAAGCAGGCAAATATTAATGTATGTGAGAAATTGGGCTTTGGAAGGTGCCGCCTTATGATAGCAGCTCCTGCTAATTGCCTGCCTCAAAAGATCGAAGATATTAATGGTAAGACAATTGCAACTTCATATCCAAATATTCTAAAGACCTATCTTCAGGCTAATAAACTTCAGGCAAAAATAATTCAAATCAGCGGATCTGTTGAAATTGCACCTTCTTTGGGTGTTGCTGACCTTATCTGTGATATTGTTTCAACTGGCACTACACTGATGATGAATAAACTTAGCAAATCCTTTAACGTATTTGATTCTGAAGCTATACTTATTGCTAATAATGACCTTAACTTAAATACAGAGAAATATAATATTCTCCTTGACCTTATTGGTAGAATACGATCGGTTATGTCTGCAAAAAAATCAAAGTACCTTATGATGAATATTCCTAAGGATTCTCTTGAAAAGGTCACAAAGGTTATACCTTCACTGAAAAGCCCTACAGTGCTTCATCTTGCCGATGAAAATTCCCTTGCAGTCCATGCTGTTATTCCAGCAGATAAGGTATGGTCAATTATGAACGATTTGAAAGCCTTTGGCGCCTCAGGCATTCTTCTGCTTCCTATTGAAAATATGATTATTTAACTTGAAAAAGAACATAACACTATGAAAATATTTAACCTAAAAGATCTAAACAGTGCCGAACGTGATATACTCCTTTTGCGCCCTGCAATAAAAATTGAAAATACTTTTGAGATCGTAAGGCCAATTCTGGAGGATGTTAAGAAAAATGGATTAAGTGCGGCGCTGACATATGCAAAGAAGTTTGATAATTTTTCTGGCGGCGCCATAGCTGTTTCAAAGGAGGAGTTTCAGGAAGCTGAAAAAAATCTCGACCCAAATGTAAAAAAAGCAATTCAGCTTGCAGCAAAGAATATAGAGGAATTTCACAAACTGCAGAAGTCTTCTGGTTATGAAATTGAAACTACTGAAGGTGTTAAATGCTTAAGGGAATTCAGAGCAATTGAATCTGTTGGACTATACGTGCCAGGAGGGAGCGCTGTTCTTCCATCTACAATGCTTATGCTTTCTATTCCTGCTAAAATTGCTGGCTGTAAAAGAATTGTTGTTTGTTCTCCTGCAAAAGAAGATGGCAAGATAAACGATGCTTTGCTTTATGCCGCATCGTTCATTGGAGTTGATGAATTTTATAAGCTTGGCGGCGCACAGGCCGTTGCTCTTATGGCATATGGCGACAAAGAGATCAAAAAAGTAAGTAAGATCTTTGGCCCTGGAAATCAGTTCGTTACAGCTGCAAAACTCCTTGTTAGTATAGATCTTTCAGGGTGCGCTATTGATATGCCTGCAGGTCCAAGTGAGGTATTAGTTATTGCAGATGAAAAATCTGACCCTTCTTTTGTTGCAGCCGATCTTCTTTCGCAGGCTGAACACGGGGGTGATTCCCAGGTAGTTTTGCTTTCGACTTCAAAACATCTGGTTGACTTAGTTTCCTCCGAGCTTGAAATCCAGATTTCAAAGCTCCCAAGAAAAGACATGGCAAAAAAAGCTCTTGAGTCTTCCTTTGCTCTTATAGCTGGCAACTTATCTGAAGCTTTTGATTTTAGTAATGATTACGCTCCAGAACATCTGATACTTCACCTTGAAGGGGCTGAATCATACAAAGATAATGTGATAAATGCCGGTTCGGTTTTTCTTGGCCAGTTTTCACCAGAAAGCGTAGGAGATTATGCCTCAGGCACTAACCACTCACTTCCTACTTATGGATATGCAAGATCTTTTGGCGGAGTAACAGTTGAAAGTTTTATGAGATCAATTACTTTTCAGTGCCTTACAAAGCAGGGACTTATAAATATTGCTTCTACAGTTGAAACTCTGGCTGAAGCAGAGTCCTTGTTTGCACACAAAAATGCAGTTTCAATAAGGATTAATAAATGAAAATAGAAGACTTAGTTAGAAAAAATATACTTGCTCTAAAACCATATACTTGTGCAAGGGATATATATTCAGATGGAATTTTACTCGATGCAAATGAAAACAGCCTTGGCTCTACTGCCGAAGGTTTTGATTCTCTTCAGCTAAACCGCTATCCTGATCCTCATCAGGTAGACCTAAAACAGGCCGTTGGCAAATATCTGTCTGTTGATGCAAAAAATCTTTTCTTCGGAGTTGGTTCAGATGAAATTATTGATCTATTGATCAGAATTTTCTGTAACCCTGCAAAAGATGCCATTATGATACTCGATCCTACATATGGAATGTACAAAGTGGCAGCTGACGTTAACGATGTCGAATCAATTTCTGTGAATCTTGATGAAAACTTTCAGATAGATTTTCAGGCCGTTCAAAATAGCTATAAAGATAACGTTAAAATTATCTTTACCTGCTCACCTAATAATCCTACTGGAAACCTAATTAGAAAGCAGGATCTTCTGAAACTGTGCAATGATTACAATTCAATTGTAGTTGTCGATGAGGCTTATGTTGATTTTTCAGGGGATAATTCCTTAATTGGGGAGGTAAATAATTATCCTAATCTTGTAATTTTAAGGACATTTTCAAAGGCATGGGGGTTAGCTGGCGTAAGACTTGGTTTTACGATTGCAAACGAATCAATTATCTCTTTTTTATTTAAGATCAAGGCTCCATATAATGTTAACTCTCTTACTCGGTCTGCCGTATTAAATGCAATTGCTAACTTTGAGCAGAAGAAATCTTTTGTTGAACAACTGGTCTTAGAACGTGAAAGGATTATAAGTGAGCTTAAGAAAGTTCCAGGCGTCGAGAAGGTTTATAGATCCGACGCTAATTACCTCCTTTTTAAATGTAAAAGAGCAAGTGAGGTTCAAAAGAATATGGCTGAAAGCGGAATTGTCATCCGCGACAGAAGTTCTTATGATATGCTTGATAATTGCCTCAGAGTTTCTGTTGGAACAGTTGATGAAAATAATAAATTTCTGGACTTATTGAAAAAGGAATTATGTACAAAGTAATTATTGATAAAGAGTTTTTTAACCTTGAATCTCCTTTAAGTCAGGGACTTTTCTCTGGCCTGAAAAGGCTTGGGGAAAAGGGATTTATTCTTGTAACCGATGAGATAAACGGTAAACATAGCGAAATCTTAAAGAAAATCTTTCTTCTTGAAAAAATTACAATCTCTACTGACAGTACAGACACCTTAGATCAGTTTGATGGTATCTTCTCGGTTACTTCTTGCAAGTCTGCAATTACAAAAAAAGTTCAGGAAAATGTAGAATCTGCCAAGACTCCTGAAGTTAGCTTACCTGTTGCAGTTCCGGTATCTGTTGTTGTTGGCTGCGATAGTGAAGTTGATAGTTTCGAAAAAGCAGTAGCTAAAATACTTACGTCTTTAAGAACCTCAACTAAGCAAAGACAAACTAAAGAGACCAAAATAAATATCTCTGTTAATCTTGACGGACAGGGAAAATCAAATATTAAAACGGGTGTGGGTTTCTTCGATCATATGCTTGAACAAATTTCAAAACATGCAAACCTTGATCTAAATGTTAATGTAGATGGTGACCTATTTGTAGATGAACACCACACAGTCGAAGATACAGGTATAACTCTGGGTCTGGCAATAAGTGAAGCCCTGGGGGATAAAAGGGGAATTAAGCGCTATGGATTTCTTCTGCCTATGGATGAGTCTGTTGCTAAGTGCGCTTTGGATCTTGGGGGAAGAAGCCTCTTGAATTTTAAATGCAAATTCAATAGGGAAAAAGTCGGCGATTTCCCGACTGAACTTACAGAAGAATTTTTCCGCGGCCTGGCCTCTGGACTTAAGGCAAATATTTATTTAAGGGCTAAAGGGAAAAATGATCACCATAAGATCGAAGCCCTTTTTAAGGCTTTTGCTAAATCTCTTAATGAAGCTTTAAGAATGGATGAAAGAACCCAAAATAGATTGCCATCAACAAAGGGATTATTATGATAGCACTCATTGATTACGGTGCAGGAAACACTGCATCAGTTGCAAATGCACTGGAAAACCTTAATGCAGAATATGTACTGACAAATAAGGAATCTGATATCTGCAAGGCCCAGAAAGTCATCTTTCCTGGTGTAGGCGAGGCTTCATTTGCAATTAAACAACTTCATAAGTCGAACTTGTTTAACCTGCTTCGAATCGTAAAAAAGCCTATGCTGGGTATTTGCCTTGGAATGCAGCTAATGTGCGAATTCTCAACTGAGGGAAACGTTGCTTGCCTGGGTATTATTCCTGGCAGAGTTGAAAAGTTTGATGCAGAAAAGACTAATGTCCCTCATATGGGATGGAATGAAGTCTTTCAGACAAAACCTTCTAAACTTTTTGAAGGCATAAAAGATGGCGAATTTTTCTATTTCGCAAATTCTTTTTACATGCCGCTCGGAGAAAGTACAATTGCAAAGACAAATCATGGAATCGATTTTACAGCTGCAATTGAAAAAGATAACTTCTTTGGGGTGCAGTTTCACCCTGAAAAATCTGCTGAGGCTGGACTAAAACTTCTGCAGAATTTCCTTAATCTATAAAAACAAATACTCAAAACTAGAATGATTGTAATACCAGCAATTGATATTTTCGAAAATAAAGTCGTGCGCCTTAAAGAAGGAGATTTTAACCGGGTTAGTTATTATTCTCAAAGCCCTGAACAACAGGCAGCAATTTATGAGGAAAATGGTTTTAATTATCTTCATATGGTCGATCTTTCAGGCTCTAAAACAGGCAATATCTCTGTCTTGGAGATAATTAGGAAAATTAAATCTTCAACTAAACTGACACTTGAATTTGGCGGTGGTATCCGCTCACAAAAAAATGTAGAAGACCTTCTCTCTTCCGGTGTAGATAAGGTTATTATTGGCTCTCTTTCTGTAAATAATAAAAGTGAATTTGAAAACATAATTAAAACTTATGGCGCTGATAAAATAATTGTTGCAGCAGACGTTAAAGATGAAATGATAGCTGTAAAAGGGTGGACTGAAAAAACTTCACTTACTGTCTACGATCATATAGATTATTGCAGAAGCCTTGGAGTTGATTGTTTCTTATGCACTGATATATCAAAAGATGGCCTTCTTCTGGGAACGAACATATCACTATATAAGAATATTCTCTCTAAGTATACTGACTTAAAGCTAATAGCTTCTGGCGGCATTAAGGATTTAGATGATGTTAAGAATGTATTAAACATTAACGCCTTTGGTGTTGTAGTTGGTAGGGCAATATATGAAAATAAAATTGATCTAAAGGAGCTTGCAAAAATTGGTAAGTAAGAGAATAATACCATGTCTGGATGTAAAAGACGGGAAAGTTGTAAAAGGCACTAACTTTGTGAACCTTGTAGATGCAGGTGATGCAGTTGAACTTGCTGAAAGATATACCTCTGAAGGTGCTGATGAGCTGGTGTTCTTGGATATTACTGCTTCTGCAGAAAAAAGAAAAACACTTGTCTCCCTTGTTGAAAAAGTTGCAAAAGCAATAAGAATACCTTTTACAGTCGGAGGAGGAATATCAGAACTTTCAGATATTGAAGTGCTCCTGAAAGCTGGAGCCGACAAGGTTTCACTTAATTCTTCTATTGTTAAAAATCCGGATCTAATTACAATGGCTTCCAAAAGATTCGGAAGCCAGGCTATAGTTGCTGCAATTGACATCAAACGAATTGCAGGAGTTTATAAGGTCTTTGTAAAAGGCGGTAGAGAAGAGACACCTCTCGAGGGGCTTCCATGGTGTATAAAGGCTGCAGAACTGGGCGCTGGGGAAATCCTTTTGACTTCAATGGACAAAGATGGCACGAAGGATGGTTATGATCTTGAATTCCTGAAAGAACTTACAAAGCAAGTCAGCATTCCTGTAATTGCTTCCGGAGGAGCTGGGAAAATGGAGGACTTTTTAGATGCTTTTAAGTTTGCAAATGTCGATGCATGCCTTGCAGCTAGCCTTTTCCATTTTAATATCCTGGAAATCAAGAAATTAAAGGGTTTCCTGAAGGATAACGAAATAAAGGTAAGATTGTAGTAAAGGATCTCTACATTCATATTTAATTTATTTCCAAAAACTTTTTTTACAAAACTGTGGACGGGGAAAAGTCCGTTCTATTTTTTTTGAGAGAACATAATTTGAGAGAACATAAAATGATAGATTCTAGTAAACTTGACTTTAATAAGCTAAATGGTTTAATACCTGCAATTATAAACGATGTAAATACTGATAAAGTCCTTATGCTTGGCTTTATGAATAAGGAAGCACTTGAAAAGACAGTAGAAACAGGATTTGTAACCTTTTTTAGCAGGACGAAAAACCGCCTGTGGACAAAAGGAGAAACCTCGGGTAATTTTCTGAAACTTGTCTCAATTAAAGCCGACTGCGATTTGGATTCACTTCTTATTTCAGCTGATCCGGTAGGCAATACATGTCATAATGGTAATTATTCCTGCTTCGGTATAGAAAAACATGATTCGAATGCAAAAGGGGAATTAGACTTTTTAAGCGACCTTTTTTCTTTAATAAAGACTAGAAAAAAGGAGCTTCCGGAGAATTCTTATACAACAAAACTCTTCCAAAGAGGAACAAACCGCATAATCCAAAAAGTAGGTGAAGAGGCTATTGAAACAGTTATTGCAGCAAAAAATCGCGATAAATTTGAGATCGTAAATGAAGTTTCCGATCTTGTTTACCATTTATTTGTAATGCTGGCTGAACAGGATATTGAATTTTCTGAAATAGTCAGTAATCTTGAAAAAAGGCACAATAAATAAAACAGCGCCTTTTTAAGTATTAACTCCAATTCTTACTGAAAATAGAGCGGAATTTTATTCTGCTCTATTTAACTTCCACACCTTAATAGTTCAAGATTGCACTTTCTATTCTATTTCTCAAAAAATGGAAAAAATAAAATATCCTTCAATTTTGGTATCCTTTCAGGAAAAAAATTCTTAATTTTGAGATAAAATTCTAATAACTTTCAAAAGGCTTGTCTATTTAATGATTTTAATTGAGATACTTCCTGATAAATGTGACTTCTGTGGATGTTGTGTTGGTGTATGTCCTGAAGACGCTATAGAGCTGAAAGAAGCTGAAATAAGAATAATTGAAGAGCTTTGTACAAATTGCGCAAAGTGTGTTTGGTGCTGTCCTTTTGAAGTGTTAAAATTCAATAAGGAAGCCGCATCAGCAAAGAGGGAAAAGATATGAAAGATCAATATGATATAGTTGTAGTGGGTGCAGGACCAGCTGGCTCAATGGCTGCAAGGTTTGCAGCTGAAAAGGGAGTCTCTGTTTTACTCCTTGAGAAAGATCGCGACGTGGGCTATCCTGTTCGTTGTGCTGAAGCAGTTGTTAGTGCTGGCCTTGAGGAATTTATTAGCCCAGATAAAAAATGGATTGCTTCTGAAATAAATAAATTCTCACTTTTCGCACCAGATAATACAGAAGTTGTGCTTGAATTTCCATTTACTGGATTTGTGCTGGAAAGAAGAATTTTTGACTATGAACTTGCTAAACAAGCTGCTTCCTTTGGAACCGATGTGCTTACAAGGGCATATGTAAACGGATTACTTTTTGATGGTAATAAGGTTTGCGGAGTTAAATTCGAGCATAGGGGTGAGCAAAAACAGGTAAAAGCAAAGGTAGTAATTGCTGCTGATGGGGTTGAATCCCGCGTAGGCCGCTGGGCTGGACTTAAAACACATGTTGATTTTAGAGAAATGGAGTCTTGTGCCCAGGTTACAATATCAAATATTAATGTTAAAGCAGATACCTGTTATTTTTACTTCGGTAAGGATGTCTCTCCAAATGGTTACCTTTGGGTCTTTCCAAAAGGAGATTCAACTGCAAATGTTGGACTGGGTGTAAGTGGATTGGTAGGGAAAAACCGCTCGGCTCTGTCATATCTGAATGAGTTTCTGGAAACAAACTTTCCTGGTGCCCCAGTTCTGACTTCAATTGCAGGTGGGGTCCCTTGTTCAATTACACTAGAGAAGATCTCTGCACCAGGAATCATGCTTGTAGGTGATGCTGCGCGCCAGGTAAATCCCATCTCCGGCGGAGGAATTATTAGTGGAATGAGAGGCGGTAGAATTGCTGGAAGAATAGCTGCCGAATCTATTTTATCAAATAAACCAGATCACATTTTTAGCTATGATAAAGAATGGCACGAAAAAGTTGGCAAAAAACATGAAGCTAGTAACCGCCTGAAAGAGGGGGTCTTTAATTTTTCAGATGAGAAACTTAATAACCTTGCTCACTCGTTTCTGAAAGTACCTATGGAAAAACGTACACTCGGAAATCTTTGCCGGACTGCACTTATTAATCAGCCATCACTGCTTTTTGATATAGCAAAAGTATTTTTTGTATAATGAAAAAAATAATCTTAGAATTATTAATTAAGAATTTTGATTCCATTAAGGAAAGCTGGGTATCTGCTCTTCTTAAGATATTTGAAGGTAAGCTCTCACGCTATCAAATCTCCCTTTTTGTTCAAAATACACTTGAAGCAATTATTCAGATTATTGAAAGAACAGATTATTCTTCGGTCGATGTTTACCTTATCGATCTTTATAACCTCTTCGAAAATGCAGACTTGAACCTTCTTGAAGTAAGTGAGCTCTTTAATATGGGAAGGCTCCCAATTCTGCATTATATTGATAAGGATAAAGATTCCGGGTACGACCCTGCTATACTTGCTGAGTTTGTTGAGGAGATAATCGAGCAGCTTTTTGCTCGTTATAGCATGCTCCGCCAGGAAACTCAGATGAAAGAGATTTCTCTTGATCGTGACAGACTTGCACTCAAATTTGAAATTAATCAGCAATACCTGAAAAACATTCTCCACACATCTGACTCTGCCATTATGCTCATCGATAATGATGAGAAATATATAGCGTGGAATAAAGGTGCTGAAATTATATTTGGCTATAAAGAGTCAGAAGTTCTAGGGCAGCCCTCTACACTGCTTCTTCCTAAGGAAGAAAAGTATTTTAAAGAACTGGAATTTATAAAAGAAGAAGTAAAAAGAACCGGTTATGCGAAAATACAGGAAACTGAAAGGCTGACCAAGCTCGGAAAAATTGTTTCTGTCGAATTGAACGTTACTCTTCTTCCAAGTAATGATGGCCAGTATACAGGACGGTCCGTTATTATAAAGGATTTTACAGAAGTTAAAAGATTGCAGCAACAAATCGATCAATCTGAAAAACTTGCTGTAATTGGCCAGCTTGCCGCCGGAGTTGCCCATGAGATTGGAAATCCACTGGCTGCTATTTCTTCCATTGTTCAAATACTTCAACGCCGGTCGGCAGATAGTCTTTTTGCTGAACAACTGGTAAATATAAAGCTTAACATAGACAGAATTTCTAAGATTGTACGCGAACTGGTCGATTTTTCAAGACCGCCTGGACACGAAAAACAGTTTATTCAGATTAACGACGTGGTAAAAACAGCCCTTGGTATCGTTAAATATGATAAACGTGTGAAAAATGTGAAGTTTGAGACACAACTTGACCCAGATCTACCGGGAATTTACATCGTCCCAGATCAGCTCCTTCAGGTCTTCATTAATATACTCTTTAATGCTCTTGATGCAATTAATGGCGAAGGGGAAATTGAAGTTATTTCCAAGCATGATAAAACCTCTGTATTTGTCGAGATATGTGACAACGGATGCGGAATGGATAAAGAAACACTTGGTAAGATTTTTGACCCCTTCTTTACTACAAAAGAAGTCGGTAAAGGTACAGGACTTGGCTTATCTGTTAGCTACGGAATAATGAAGAAATTTAAGGGCGATATCCTCGTTACAAGTGAAGTAGGCAAAGGTAGTTGCTTTACTCTAAAAATTCCTATCTATCAGGGAAATGAATAACATTATTTTTGGAGAATAAAATGTCAGTAAAAGTGCTAATTGTTGATGATGAAAAAGCAATTCGCGAATCACTTGAACTTGTCCTAAGGGATGAAGGCTACAGGTCTGATACTGCAGCCGACGGTGAAGAAGCACTTGAAAAATTAAAACTGGAAAACTATGACGTTGTAATTACAGATATTAAAATGCCCAAACTAGATGGCATTGAACTGCTTAGAAAAGCAAATCATATCTCGCCGGATACTTTTTTTATCATAATGACAGCCTATGCTTCAGTTAATACGGCAATTGAAGCCCTGCGCGAAGGAGCATATGATTACTTTATTAAACCTGTGGAATTTGATGACGTTATTCTCCGTCTTAAAAGACTAATTTCTTATAAAAAACTCGCAAATGAGAATAAATCCTTAAGACAGCGACTCTCTGCTGAATCAGGCTTTCAGAACATAATTGGCAAAAGTGATTCTATGAAAAGGGTCTTTGACCTTATTCACCGCGTCTCACAGACCAATAGTAACGTGCTTATTGTGGGTAAAAGCGGTACTGGTAAGGAATTGGTCGCAAAGGCAATCCACTATAATGGTCCAAGAAAAGACCAGATATTTCTTCCGGTTAACTGCGGCGCTATATCAGAAAACCTGATCGAAAGTGAACTCTTCGGCCATAAAAAAGGAGCTTTTACAGGTGCTACTGAAGATAAACTTGGACTCTTTAAGGTTGCCGATGGAGGAACTATTTTTCTAGATGAAATTGGTGATCTGCCTCTTAACCTTCAGGTAAAACTCCTTAGAGTTCTTGAGGATAGACAATTTATTCCCGTGGGGGCTACTAGACCAGTTAGTACTAACGTAAGAATTATTGCAGCCACTAACCAAAACCTTTATGAAAAGACAAAGACTGGTGAGTTCAGAGAAGACCTCTACTACAGATTGAATGTCGTTGAGATTAAACTTCCTTCATTAAATGAAAGAAGAGAGGATATTCCTGTTCTGGTCAACCACTTTATTGAGAAGTTCCGGGCAGAAATGGGCAGGAAGATCGTCGGAGTTGACAACGAAACTATGCGCCTCCTGATGAGCCATGACTGGCGAGGTGGCGTAAGAGAATTGGAAAACGTAATTGAAAGAGCTATTATTTTTGCTCCAGATGAAACTATAACTGTAAACGACCTGTCGGATTATCTGAAGGGAAATACATTTAATGAAAATTTCCCTGATTCATTAAAAGATGCACTTAAGATTTTTGAAAGGGACCATATAACTAAAACTATTAGAAAGTATGACTATGATAAGGAAGAAGCTGCAAAGGCCCTTAACATAGGTCTGTCTTCTTTATACAGAAAAATGGAGGAATTGGACATTCCAACAAAAGCTCCCAAAGAAATTGAAGAATAAAAATGAAGAATAGAAGCTGAAGAAGAATTTCTGTTTGTCCTAAGCTAAAGCTGTAGCTCTCTGCTTTTTTTTATGGGATAAAAATGGGCCCAATTTTATAATTTATCAATTGGATTGAATTTAAAGATCCAGTTACTTATATTTACTAACTAAAATAAAAAATCGTAGGTAAAAAATGAAACCAGGTATTCATCCAGTATATAAGAAAGCTACTGTAAGTTGTGTATGCGGGAATACTTTTACTACCCGTTCAACTCAGGGCGATATTAAGCTTGAAATATGCTCAAACTGCCATCCGTTTTTCACCGGAAAGCAAAAACTTATTGATTCAACTGGTAGAGTTGAGAAGTTCAATAAGAAATATGCTAAAACAATAGCAAAATAAGTCTTTTAAGTACTTCTTAAAGGGAAAAAGTTTCTTTTTCCCTTTAATTTTTCTCTCACTCTGCCTTTAAAGCATCTCCTTTAGGCATCTTTGTTACTTTTATTCCTTTTCTTTTGCTATTCCCACTTGTCCCTTTTCTATGTTTATGCTTTTGTATAGAACAATTCCTATATATACTGATCTTTATACACTGACTTCCTTTTATGATAATCTTAATTTTGCATTATATTTTAATAATATAGTTTTTTCCTTATATTTTCTTAAAGTTAAAATTCTAAGGAGGGATAGATGCAGCTGTGCATTTTTGAGGATATCTACTATGACAGGCTGGAGCCACTAATATTTTCTCGACCAACTTATGATCTTATCTGTGGAATTAACTCCCTTCGGGCTAAGATCCTAAGGGCTTATCCGGATCTAAGATATACACTTCATTGCAGACAGTATCTTGAACCATTGGTTAAGTCTAAAAATCCCTCGATTGATGTAAACAAAATTGAAGATGATGAATGCCTTTTTGTTAATGGAAGAATTTTAGCTCCTACTGATATGATGAATTTGATTCCCCTTATTGGTAAAGAAAATAAACTCTATCTAAATAAGGAAACAATTATTGCTGCAAGGGTTTCCGGTAAAAAGCTTAAGGAGTTAAAAACTAACCTGTTTGATTTGCTCTCCATGTCAGACTTTGATGGAATTCCTACTGAGCAAGTAGAAATAAAACATATTGATTATATATGGGACCTAATCAACAATAATCGCCAGCAGATCCAGTGTGATTATCAGTTCTTAATGAGAAATAAAGATGAAAGACTTCTTGGAAAGATTCATCCAGGTGCTCATATCATTGAAAAAGACCAGATCTTTATCGATTCAGGTGCTGAAGTAAAACCTGGAGCCGTACTGGATGCTTCAAATGGACCTATATATATTGATAAAAATGCTACGATTAACGCTAATTCTGTACTAGAAGATGCAGTCTATATTGGCGAGGGTAGCCAGGTGAAAAGCTGTGCAAGAATTTATGATAATGTGAGTGTTGGTAAAGTTTGCAAAATAGGGGGTGAAATAGAAGATAGTATTATTCTGCCCTTTACCAATAAGCAGCATTCCGGTTTCCTTGGCCATGCTTACCTTGGTAGTTGGGTTAACCTTGGTGCAGATACCAATTGTAGTGACCTTAAGAATAACTATGGTTTCGTTAGGGTTTATGTAAATGGTGAAATAATCGACAGCGGCTCTCAGTTCCTGGGCGTTATAATGGGTGATCATACAAAAACAGCAATTAATACAATGTTTAATACAGGCACTATTGTAGGTTATTCTTGCAATATTTTTGGCCCTGGTTTTCCAGCAAAATATATTCCCTCTTTTTCATGGGGAGGAAGTGAAGCTGTTACTACATATGATATCTTAAGAAGTATTGAAACTGCTAAACGCGCAATGCTTAGAAGAGATTATGTAATGACTGAATCTGATGAGAAACTATTTAAGAAAATTTTTGATTTAACAACAAAAGAAAGAAGAAAACGGGGTTATCCTTATTAATTTTTGGAAATTCTGTCTAAATAAAGTGGTATTTTGTTAACTGTAATTTATAAAAGTAAGAATTCACAGATGAAAGACGATCAACATTTAGCTAGTAAAAACATTTACAACGGTATAAGAGCAACAGCAGTTAAGATTTTAAATAGAATTGATAGGACAGATGCCTATCTGGATAAACTTCTTGAAAATGAACTTAGAAATTCTGAACTAAGCGCTCAGGATAAAGCTCTGCTTTTTGAATTAGTACATGGAGTAGTTCGTTGGAGTGGGAGAATTGATTGGATACTCAACAGTTTTTATAAAGGACAATTCTCTAAGTGTGTCCCAAATGTAAAAAATGCCCTCAGGGTGGCACTTTATCAGATCCTCTTCCTCAATAAGATACCTGACTATGCAGCCGTAAACGAAGCTGTAGAATTCATAAAAAAAATTCAGGGCCAGAGAACTGCTGATCTAATAAATGCTATTCTTAGAAACATAATTAGAAATAAGAATTCACTTAGATATCCTGATCCTAATGAAGATTTGGTCGAATACTTTAGCAGTTTTTACTCTCATCCATCCTGGATGGTCAAAAAATGGATAGCTAGATTTGGCCGCGAAGCTACAGAGGCTTTGCTTCAGGCAAATAACGAGCGCCCTTCACTCACTATAAGGGTTAATACATTAAAGACTAGCATTGAACAGATGAAATCTCTGCTGGATGGTAGTGGCATTCAATATAGTGAGGGAAAATTTATTCCCGAATTTTTGCAACTGAAAAGTACATCAAATATTACTGATTGGGAGTATTTTTCAAAAGGCTATTTTAATATTCAGGATGAAAGCACTGGTCTGGCTTGCCGTTTACTTGACGTAAAACCAGGCATGAGAGTCCTGGACCTTTGCGCTGCTCCAGGAGGAAAAACGGCTTATCTTGCTAATCTAATGAATAACGAAGGCGAAATTATCGCTCTTGATAAATACGAAAGCCGTCTTAAAGTCCTTCTTAGAAATATGGAACGTCTTGCAGTAAAGAATGTTATTACCATTGAAGCCGATGCCTTGAGCTTTAACGACGGACAGTTTGACCGTGTATTGCTTGATGCTCCTTGTTCTGGACTTGGTACGCTTTCTAAAAAACCTGACATAAAATGGAAACGTGAACTCCAGGACCTTAGAAAGCTAAATGCTCTTCAGTCTGAATTGCTCGAAAAAGCTGCCTCTTTAGTTAAAACAGGGGGATCAGTGGTCTATAGCACCTGTACTATTGAGCCTGAAGAAAATTTCGAAATCGTACAGGATTTCCTGAAAAGAAATCCTTGCTTTAAGATATCCGAATCGGTTAATTGTTTCCCTGAAGTGCTAAGAGATAGTAATGGCTACTTTCTGCAGTCATTACCATTTGTTCATAAAATAGATGGTGCCTTTTCTTGTAAACTGGATAAAATAGGCTTACTTAAGTAATTTTTCTCCTTTCCTTCTGAAAAGAGGACTTGCTGGTTTAATATTACTTGGGAAGAAAGTTGCCATTTATAGCTTAAATATTTATATATAAAGTGTTGTTTTTTATATTTTATTGAGATATTCTACACAAAGGTAGGCTGCGCTATGACAAAAAAGTTGGCTGAGGAATTAAAGGAAGCCAGACTAAAAAAAGACATTACTCTTCAACAGTTGTTTGCAAAGACTCGTATTGATATTAAATTCCTTGAGGCCATTGAAAATGGTAATTTTGAGGTTTTACCCGATGTTTACCTCAGGGCATTTGTAAAATCATACGCAAGTGCAGTTGGTTTGGATGAAACAACGATAATGAAGAAATTTGACGCCTCAAAATCAGGCAAAGACTTCGATGAAAAGCATGGTTCTGAAAAACACACTTCTGAAAAACATGTCTCTGACAGGCATATTTCTGAACCGCGCCCTTCTATTAAAGAAGAAAAGCCGCGCCCTGAACCTATTAGGTCTGAAAGAAAAAAAGAATATATTTCACCATATGATTCCACTAATCAGGACAACCCGGAAGAGCCTATTACAATTAAAAACCCAAAAGCTAATCTTATCTGGATTGCCCTGGCAGGAGTCCTTCTGATTGTCGCATTACTGCTCTATTTGATTTTCTTCAGAGGTTCATCTACTCAAATTATTACCGAGAAGCCATACGAGGAGTACCTGGATAAAAACTCACAGAGATTTGAAGATACAACTGCTAAGGCTTCAGGACAAAATTCTGCAAAGAAAGATTCACTTAATAGACAAAATACTTCAATGAGGCCCGATAGCCTCTCACTTTTAGTAAAATCTACTGCAAAAAGCTGGGTTAAGATTACAGCTGATGATAATGCTAAGACTTTTGAATTTGTTCTGCCTGCTAACTCACAAAAGTACATAAAAGCTAAAAAGAATTTTACACTTATTGTCGGTAATTCAGGTGCAGTTGAGCTACAGCTAAACAATTCACCTCTTAATCTTAACGGAAAGACTGGTGAGGTCAGGGTTGCTAAAATAGATTCTAGCGGACTTGTTTACTCCAGGGCTTCTAGACCTGCGGCTCCTAAAACTACAACACCTAAAGCAGAAACCTCAAAAACAACAACTCCTTAGAGGCTTAATTATAAGGACAGCGGTGGTAAAATCTAGATGAGTAATGTAGTTCAAAAGAGAATTGAAGAGCTTGTTGAAGTAATTCGTGAGCATGATTACAAGTATTATGTCCTGGCTCAACCTGAGATCAGCGACTATGAGTATGATATGCTTATTAAGGAGTTGGAAAAACTTGAAGAAGAGTACCCTGAATATATAACCTCCGATTCTCCCACTCAAAGAGTTGGTAAAGACCTTACAAAAGAATTCAAACCCGTTTACCATCAGGTACTAATGCTAAGCCTTGCTAATACTTATAGTGAGCAGGAATTATTTGATTTTGACAAACGCGTTAGAGATTCTCTTCCTAAAGATGAACAAGTCGAATATGTCGTCGAAGTGAAGATTGATGGCGTTTCCGTTAGCCTTCACTATCAGAATTGCAGGATGATTACCGCTGCAACCAGAGGAGATGGCATGGTTGGTGAAGATATTACAAATAATATTAGAACAATCAAATCCATTCCAATTAGACTCAATCAAAAGCTCATTGAACAGTATGACCTATCAGACATTGAGATTAGAGGGGAGATATATATTGAGACCGAACCTTTTAAGAATCTAAATGCTGAAAGAGAGGAAAAAGGGGAGAAGACATTTGCTAATCCCAGAAATTTTACTGCTGGAACAGTTAAACTTCAGGACCCCAGGATTGTTGCAAAAAGACCCTTAAATGTATTTACATATTACCTCATTACTCCGAACAACCACTTAAAGACGCACTTTGAGAACCTGCAAATACTTGAAAAACTTGGCTTTAGGGTTAATAAAGAATATAAACTATGCCAAAATATAGCTGAAGTCTTAGAGCACTGCCGAAGACTAGAAGAGAAAAGAGCTTCCTTGGCCTATGAGATTGATGGCGCTGTCATTAAGGTTAATTCTCTTAGACAGCAGAGGATGCTTGGTACAATAGCAAAGTCTCCAAGATGGGCTGTGGCCTTTAAGTTTAAGGCAAGACAGGCAACTACAAAATTGGAAAAAATAACCTGGCAGGTTGGGCGCACAGGAACACTGACTCCTGTTGCTGAACTAAAACCGGTATCCCTTTCTGGCTCTACTATTAGTCGTGCAACACTCCATAATATCGAAGAGATTAGAAGAAAAGATATTCGTCAAGGAGATACAGTAATAATCGAAAAAGGTGGAGATGTAATTCCTAAGGTTGTTTCTGTTGTATTAAGTGAAAGACCAAGTGATTCCAAAGAAACTCAGATCCCACAGTATTGCCCGGTCTGCAATTCATCTTTATTTAGACCAGAAAATGAAGTCGCAATTTACTGTGAAAACCAGAAGTGCCCTGCCCAGGTTAAAGGCAGAATTAGCCACTTTGCTTCAAGAGGAGCTATGGATATCGAAGGGCTTGGAGAGGCTCTTATTGACCTTTTTGTGGATATGGGATTTTTACATTCTTATGCCGATATTTATCAGCTTAAAGAGCATAGGTTAGAGTTGATCGGAATTGAAAGACTTGGTGAAAAAAGTATCGATAACCTACTGAGCTCTATTGAGAAAAGTAAAGATCAACCTTTCTATAGGGTTCTCTTTGCTCTTGGAATTAGATATGTGGGCTCAGGTGCAGCAAGAAAGCTTGCCGATAATTTCCTTTCTATTGATAACCTCATTAAGGCAAATGAACAGGAAATAGAGTCTGTTTACGAAATAGGGCCTAGCATTAGTAAGAGCCTTGTTAAATTTTTCTCAGATGAATCGAATCTGGATCTAATTGAAAGATTAAAACAAAGTGGTATTAAATTCCAAAGCGAATCTACTTCTGTCAGGTCAAATAACATTACAAATAAGACCTTTGTCCTTACCGGTACACTCGAAAATATGACAAGAGAGGAAGCTACCGAGAAAATCTTAAATGCTGGTGGGAAAGTAACTTCCAGCGTAAGTAAAAAAACGGATTTTGTTGTCGCTGGTGAAAATGCAGGCTCAAAGTTGACAAAAGCGCAACAGCTTGGTATAATGATCATTACTGAAATTGAATTTACGGAATTGCTAAATAATGCTTAAGAGTTTAGTTGAAAAGTGTAAAGAAAGTGTTCTTTATTTTATTGTACGTAAGCTTTACATTAATAAAAAGACAAATGTTGAATCTTTTACCGATTTTTTAAGTCCTTCTGAAAGCTATCTTATCATAATGCCTAGGGATAGAACTGATTTTGATTTCGCTCTTGAAATTGTTAATGAATTTGCTCTGGGGAAAAAGAATCTGACATTACTTGTTAGAGATGACCAGGTAAGTTATTTGAAACTTAAGTGTAAATTAAATTATATTTCTGTAGATAAAGAATCCTTTAGCAAGTTTGGCCTCCCTTCAGAGAAAATAAAAGATTCTTTAAGATCTAAACATTATAATATTGTTATAGATCTAAATATACAGGAGGACCTGTTCTCAAGCTCTCTGGTCTCACTTAGCGAGGCAAGCTATAGGATTGGTTTTAACAAGAGTCACTCTGAGAACTTTTATAACTTAATAATAAGAAATAATCAAAGAATTTCTGAAATTTCTTATAGAAATTTATTAAATTCGCTACAAATGTTTTAAAGAGAGAATAAAATGATGGACTTTGAAGTAAAAAGAATTGGAGATATCTCCGTATTCAAATTAAACGAAAAACGGCTTAATTCATCTCTTTCTGGAATGGTTAAAGGCGAATTTACTATTCTCCTTCATGCCGAGGAAATCAATAAACTTATTGTTGATTTGTCAGAGGTTGAAGCCTGCGATAGTTCAGGTCTGAGCGCTCTGCTTTTAGCCTACAGGATACTTAGTGGGAATCAAGGCCACATCAGGATTGCCTCCCCGTCAAAAAATGTTAAAACATTGATACATATCTCTCAGCTCGATAGGGTTCTTCCTATCTGCAATAGCGTTGAAGATGCAATTAAAGAACTAGAAAACATATAAGGAAGAAAATTGGACAGAACAATTGATTATGTAATTATTGTGCTCTACCTGATCTTTATAGCAATATTTGGCGTTATTTCGGGTGGTAAACAAAAATCTGCTAAAGACTATTTTCTAGGGGCAAAAGCGGTGCCTTGGTGGGCTATTTGCTTTTCAATCGTTGCCGCTGAAACTAGCACTCTTACTTTTATCTCAATCCCCGGTCTTGCATATCTGACTAATCTTAATTTTTTACAGGTGACCTTAGGCTACTTATTGGGCAGAATAATTGTTGCTTATATTCTTTTGCCTCAATATTATAAGGGAGAACTGACTACTGCTTACGCATTTTTGGAAAAAAGATTCGGCAATAAGACTCGCTCATTTGCATCAATAGTTTTTCTATTTACCAGAACTGCTGCCGATGGAGTTAGACTCTATGCAACAGCTATCCCTTTGAAACTTATGCTCCATATAAGCGATCCTGTAGCTATTGCTATTATTGCTTGTGTTACTTTAGTTTATACTTATACTGGAGGTGTTAAAGGTGTAATCTGGGTTGAAGTAATTCAAATGTTTATTTATTTGGGTGGAGCAACTATTGCTTTCTTCTTCTTGCTGCATCTGTTGCCTCAGGGGTGGACTACTCTGGTAATGAAAGCTGACCCGCTAAATAAATTAAATGTTATTAACTTTGGTTTCGATAAAGGACTTTCTGGATTCTTTAGTAATCCCTATACGCTTATAAGCGGCATTCTGGGAGGCGCTTTCCTTTCTATGGCATCGCACGGTACAGATCAGCTTATTGTGCAGCGATTGCTTACTGCTAAAAACCTTAAGGGCGGGCGTAAAGCTATTATTGGAAGCGGTATTATTGTAAATGTTCAATTTGTGATTTTCTTGCTCGTTGGACTTGCTCTTTTTGCTTTCTATGGACCTCTTAATTTAAAATCAGATGAAATATTCCCGAAATTTATTCTTGAGCAATTGCCAGTAGGTATTTCTGGAATAATAATAGCTGGCTTATTCTCGGCTGCTATGTCGACTTTGGCTGGATCAATAAGCGCACTATCTTCTTCTACTATGCTTGATTTATTTAAGGGGTATTTCAAAAGAAAGAATTTTAGCGATAGTAAAGAACTTGCTATCTCCAGAATGGTTACCGTTATTTGGACTATACTTTTAATTTGTTCAGCCATGTTCTTCATGACTTCTCCAAAGGCCGTTGTTGAATTGGCCTTGAGTATTTCGTCATTTACTTATGGCGGCTTACTTGGTACGTTTTTATTAGGACTGCTCGTAAAAAAAGCTACTCAGGAAGATGCCCTTGCAAGCTTTACCTCTGGCATTTTTGTCATGATTACTGTAATTTCCTTAAAATTAGTAGCTTGGACATGGTATACTCTAATTGGCGTTGCCACTACTTTGATTATTGGCATTGTCTTAAGTAATTTATCCTCAAAGGATGAAAACGTTCCTGCAGTAAATCAGGAAAATAATGGCCTGGATCCGCAAAAAATGGTACTGGATGGGAAACAGACAAATTAAAGAAATTTTCTTATCTTAGTATATTACCTTTTTAATTGTTTTTTACGATACCAGGCTATTTCCCCTGGTATCGTTTTTTTGTTTTAACTAAAATATTGTTCTATATATGTTGAGTAACGAAAGTCTAAATAAATTAAAGCTAATTGTATTTGATCTTGATGGTACACTCCTTAACGATGAAGGAAACATCGGGCAGGAGACACAGAAGTTGGTTAAAGAACTTCGTAACTATGATGTGAACTTCTCTTTCGCCTCTGGTAGGCTCCATAGTGCCGTTACAGAATATGCTTCTATACTTGATTTGCATCTTCCATTAGTTACACTTGACGGAGCGTTGATCCAAAGTAATTCTGGCAGCAAAACTGTCTTTGAATCATTTGTCCCTGAAAGGTATGTAAAAAAAGCCATTAAACTGGCAGATAAATATCTACTTAAAATTGCCCTTTGCAGCGTTGAGGCTATTTACTATAGTGAATTTAATGCCGGTATACCTTATATTTTGGATAAATTTGGCGCTGAATTCAAAGAAGTCCTATCTTATGATGGACTGACTAAAAGAGTTTTAGAGATCGTCGTTGCTGGTGAGCAGAACGATTCCATTAAATATGTGAAAGATAAAATGAGCTTCCCTTATAGTTTCGGGATTAATGCCTCGTTTTTTAAGTCTCACTACCATGAGGGTATTTATTATTCTGAGATAAGAAAGGGAGGAGTCTCTAAGGGAGCTGGACTGGAAAGATTAATTAAATACTTGAAAATAAAGATTGACAATACAGCTGTAATAGGTGACTGGTATAACGACAGATCACTTTTTGAAACTGGGGCTTTGAAGATTGCAGTAGCTAATGCGGTTATGGAAATACAAAGAATGGCTAATTATGTTACAAAAAGAACAAATAATGAGGATGGAGTCGCTGAGTTTTTGGAGATGGTCTTAAAAGCTAAAAAGGACAAAAATGCCTTCCGAAAGTAAAAAAGCTATTCTAAAGAAAAGCTATAGGATAAAGTTCCTAATTCTTTTCCTTACCATACTGATCATTGTTGCTATGTTTCCAGGCGGCGAATCCATTGAATCTGAGGTTACAGTTGGTTCAATTTGGATTCAGGATGATCTGATTGCCAATAATAGTTTCCCTATCTACAAAAATCCCGAGATCTACAAACAGGAAAAACATAGAGCTGCCGAAGGTGTCCTGCCTGTTTTCCAGAAAAATGATAATGCTTTTTACAAAAGTCTGGATTCGCTTTCCAGATATAATCAATTCCTGATAAACATCATCGATCGGGAATTGCAAGGCCAGGAAATTAACTCAGATTTGATATTCCTTAGCCCTTCTTCTCTTAAGGCCTTCAGAAGCCTTAGAGCTTTGGAAGGCAGCAACTACGCTCCTACTTCTCTTACTCTTACACATGTCCTTAATAATGCTGAGGATATATTAAAAAAAGTCTATAAAGGCGATATTCTTAATTATCTCTATAATGAGATTAAACGTGATAGCATTGCTGTAAGACAGGGTAATTTTGATAATATCGAGTATAAAGGTAAATTCCAGGACATGAAAATTGTTCAGGACTTTATTGCAAACCAGGCTAGCACAATAAGTCAGGATCCGCAACTTAACAATGCCGTTATTGAATACGTTAATCATTTTGTAAAACCTAACCTGATCTACAGAGAAGACCTTACTGACCAGGAAATTAGAATTGCTGAGGACAAGGTCTCACCTAATATTGGAATTGTTAATGAAAATGAACGGATAATTGGTAAGCATGAAAGAGTTACTTCTGATGCAAAATTAAAAATAGATTCATACCGCAGGGCAAAAGCCGAGAAAATGGGCTTTATTAATAGCTATGCCCAGATTTTGGGTAAGTTTTTACATATACTCTTACTTATAACACTTTTCATTATTTATCTTTTCCTGTTTAGGAAAAAAGTCTTTCATGATAATATAAAAATACTGCTTATTTCGATTATTATTGTTTTCGTATGCTTAATAACTTTTCTAGTTCATCAGCTTACTGTAAATTCTCCTGTCCACCTTCTAATAATTGTCCCTGCCGCATCAATGCTTCTGACTATCATTTTTGATTCGCGCGTTGGATTCTATGGAACAGTTGTAATATCACTTATTGTTGGTGGCCTTAGAGGTAATGATTATTCTTTTGCGGCCATGAATATCTTTTCAGGCGCCCTTTCTGCTTACACTGTAAGAGACATTAAAAACCGCGCACAAATTTTTAGATCTTTTATTTATATACTGATCGGCTATGGTACTAGCATACTTGCTTTCGGGTTGGAGAGATTTGAAACATTTCAGAAGATATTTATAGAGTTAGCTTTTGCTGCATCTAATGCTCTTATTAGTCCTGTCTTTACTTTCGGAATGATAATTTTTTTCGAAAGAGCCTTCAGAATTACTACGGATTTAACTCTTCTGGAATTGACGGATTTTAATAGGCCTTTGCTTAAAGATCTTGCTAAAAATGCTCCTGGAACTTTTACTCATGCTATGACCGTTGGAGCTTTGGTAGAAAGCGCCGCAGAAGCTATTGGCGCTAATCCATTGCTTGCTAGAGTTGGAGCCTATTATCATGATATTGGTAAATCTGTTGCTCCTTATAACTTCGTAGAAAACCAGCTGAACGACGATAATAAGCATGAAAACCTTGACCCGGTTGAAAGTACTAAACTCATAATGAGACATGTTACCGATGGCATTTCTCTTGCTAAGGAAGCAAACCTTCCTCAGGAAATAATTGATTTTATTCCTATGCATCATGGAACCCTCGTTGTTGGATTTTTCTATGAGAAGGCTAAAACCCTCTATGGAGAGGATAATGTTGATATTAATGATTTCAGATATAAAGGTCCAAAACCTAATACTAAGGAAACGGCTCTTGTGATGTTAGCCGATGCCTGTGAATCAACTGTCAGATCTATTCAGGATCCGGATCTGCAGAAAGTTGAGAATGTTATTAATAAGCTTGTCAAAAACCGTGTTGAAGATGGACAGCTCGATGAGACACCTATTACACTTAGCGACGTCAAAAGGATCAAAGAAACATTTTTGAGCATCCTTATTGGTCAGCATCATAAAAGAATCCGTTATCCTAAACAGGATGAAATGGAAAATGTTAAGGGGGGCTGATATTGAAAGCTCTTCTTAATGATTACCTCGCTGTTCTGAAGCTTGAAAAAAACCTCTCTGAAAATACTGTCGTTTCTTATAGAACTGATTTAGAGAACCTTCTCCGCTTTGCTCAGGAAAAGAATATTTCTGATGAGAATGAAATTGACTATAAGCTTCTTAATGATTTCTTTATTGAACTTATGGATCTTGGGGTCTCTGCCTCAACCTCTGCAAGATATTTGTCTTCCTTTAAGGGATTCTTTGGCTATCTGAAGAAAAATGATTATATCCAGAAAAACCCTACCGAACGCTTGTCTTCACCACGGCTCTCAAGAAAGCTTCCTGAGGTGATGACATTCAATGAAATGGAAAGACTTCTTGATGCTCCCGATACTTCAAATCCCTTAGGCTTAAGAGATAAAGCTATGCTGGAAACTATGTATTCATCCGGACTTCGTGTCTCCGAAGCCATTGGACTTAAAATGAATGACATTTTCCTAAATGAAGAAATAATACGTGTACTGGGTAAAGGGTCAAAAGAAAGGGTCATTCCAATTGGTGAAAGTGCAATTGAATGGATACTTAGATACTTAAAGGAAGGGCGCCCATTGCTTGAAAAAAAAGGCAAGAGTCAAAATATTCTTTTCTTGAGTACTAGAGGTACTATGCTCTCACGTATGGGAGTTTGGAAAATTGTCGATAAATATGCAAAAGATGCTGAGATTATGAAAGCTGTCCACCCTCATACATTCAGGCATTCCTTTGCTACGCACCTGCTTGAAGGAGGAGCTGACTTGCGTTCAGTTCAGGAAATGCTTGGACATTCTGACATTTCTACTACACAGATTTATACGCATATCGATAGAGAGTTTATTAAACAAGTTCACCGAGATTTTCACCCGAGAGGAAAATAAGTGCCCCATATTTCTATAAATGAAAGATTATTAATATTTTTAATGTTTCTGCCCGTGTTTTTTGTTTCACTGGCAGTCCATGAGTATTCACACGCATTTAGCGCCTTTAAGCTAGGCGATAACACGGCAAAAAATCAGGGAAGACTTTCCCTTAACCCCATAAGGCACCTTGATTTAATTGGTAGCATTTTAATGCCACTGCTTTCATTTTCCTCTGGCTTTATGATCATTGGCTGGGCAAAACCAGTTCAGATAAATCGAAATAACTTTAAGAATTCATACCGTGATGATGCTATCGTGTCTTTTGCCGGACCACTTTCTAACTTTTTTCTTTCAGTTATTCTTTTTATTGTTTTTTATGCTCTAAATGCTTTGATTGTTGATCAGTCTACTGCAATTCAAATGCTTATCAGAGCCTTATCTATGGGAAGTTACTTTAATGTTTTCTTGTTTGTCTTCAATCTACTCCCAATTCCTCCGCTAGATGGCTCTCACATTTTATTTGATCTCTTTCCAAACAGATTTACTGCTATGCTTGCCGGATCAGGATTGTATGGCTTTTTTATACTAATGTTCTTTATTTATAGCCCACTGTGGGGTTATTTTGAAAAAATCGTTAGATTTATATTCGAATTATTTATATTTGCTGCAGGAAAATTATAATCTAAAAATATGATCCGGATTGTTACTCTATCGCTTGTTTTATTGCTGATTTTCGAAGGATGTGGTAAGAAAAATAGAAAAGTTCATCAGCTTACAAGAAAAGGTCAAGCTCATTACTCAATTAGAATAAAAACTTTTTCGCAGAGAGATAGTGCTGAGCACTATGCTGAGGATTTTTCTAAAACCCTACAGCGTGATATTTATATTACCCCATCTGATACTTCAGAAAAATCTGCAAGGTATGCTGTTGAAATTGGAGAGTTTTCATCTTCATTTTCTGCGGGTAGTTATGCCTATAAATTGTTGAAAAAAAATGTTATTAAAAACTTTTCTCTGGTTTATAACAACTTACCTGTTCATGATGATTTTGCAAACGTTTTTTTTGTTGGTAGTTACAAAAATAAAGCTTCGGTTTTTTATTATGACCTTAAGACCTCAAGTGTACATCTTTTTTGGTCTAACCCTAAGCAGTTGGTCGTAGAGTTAAGCGTTTCGAAAGATGGTAAAACTGCCTTCTTTCTTTCAGCCTCAGAATTTGGAAGAGAAACTATTTTCCCTTACATAAATAACCTGAAACTCTATAGAATTAATATGGCTGAAATGAAAGTTGAAAAACTGTGCGACCTTGGTAATGGCTTACAGCTTTATTCAAACTGGATTTCTCCAGACCTGTTCAGAGTTATCTTTAATGCATTTGATAAAAGGAAAAACACTTTTGTTGTGCAGAGTAAGCTTAGTTATAATTCCAATGGAAAATTGCTCAGCAATGAAAAAGTCGTTTATGATATAGAAAAGGAAAAGTATCCTGTCCCTTCTCTACTTAATACTGAGTATCCTTCTGATAATAATAAGCTGAATATTACTTTTTCTACTGCTGATGACCATAATGTCCTATCTTTAATAGATAGCTTAAGAAATAAAAAAGTTATATATTCGACTCATCAAAATCTGAATACTGCAGAATGGTGGGGAAAAGGGAAATACTTCATTTTTTCTACTTATGATTTTTCAAGGACAAACATACAAAAAAGACATAATCCGGAAACTTCAAAGCTATTCATTTATTCTATAGAGGATAAGAAGCTTATCTACCAATGGCAGGGTGAAGGATATAAGAACTTTATTTTAAGAGGCGATTTGTTAATATTCGATGATGGATTTGATAGTAATTCAAAGATAATGATTTTTAACTTAAAAGATAATAAAATGATCGATACTATAGCCATGCAGGGCGGGTGTGGTATTAGGAATATTTCAACTTTTTTATATTGAGAGGATCGTGAAGACTTTTCTTAGAGTTTTAGCATATATTAAACCTTATTGGAAGCATTTGACTGCTTCAATAGTTTGTACAATTTTATTTTCTCTTCTAAATGGCTTATCAATTTACCTGACAATGCCACTTTTGAATACCCTCTTTCAGCAGGGAAATTCAACTCAGATAGTTGCTGCAAGTGATACCACTCAGCAATCGACAGATATTTCTTCTGGCAATTCAAGTATACTGCCAGATTGGATTATGCATATAAAGGATTCAGTTTCCCACTCATTTAACAATTATGTGCTTCATGGCTCAAAACTGGATGCCCTTACAAAGATATGCTTTCTTATATTAATTGCTTTTTTTGCAAAGAACCTCTTTGGTTATTTACAGGCTTATTATCTGGCTTTTGTTGAGCAGGGAATAGTACGTGATATCAGAAATGCAGCATATAAGCATCTGCATAAACTACCTATGAGTTACTTTAAAAATGAAAAGACGGGTAACCTTATCTCGCGTATCTCTAATGATGTTAACGTTGTTCAAGCAAGTGTTTCTGCTGTATTTCTTAATATGATACGCGAACCGTTGAACATTATTGTATTTCTTGGTATTGCAGTTTCAATTAGCTGGAAACTGACTCTGTTTTCCTTTGGTGTCCTTCCAATTTCATTGCTGATCATATCCTGGATAGGCTTAAGACTTCGTAAACACAGCTATTTACTGCAGGCTAAAATGTCCGATATTACAACTGTCCTTCATGAGACTATTTCTGGAGTAAAGATTGTAAAGGCTTTTTCTATGGAGGAATATGAGAATAAAAAGTTTACAAAGGAAACACATGCTTTCTTTAAGTTATTCCTAAAGATCGTGCGCATAAGAAATGCTGCTAGTCCAATAACAGAATTTTTAAGCGTCCTTATAGGTGTGTTTCTGATTGGATATGGTGGAAGGTTGGTTCTTGTTGAAGGGTCGTTAAAAGGAGCCGAATTCGTTACATTCTTGTTCGCAATCTTCCAGCTTATGACCCCAGTTAAAGAGCTAAGCGGTGTAAATAACCGCATCCAGGAATCCAACGCAGCTGCCGATAGGGTTTTTGAAATAATTGACACACCTCCTACAATTAAGAACTCTGAAACTGCAATTGCTAAAAATGGATTTTCTGGACAGATCATCTTTAAGGATGTCTCTTTTCATTATGATGATTCAGATGAACTTGTTCTCAATAATGTTAACTTTACCGTAAATAAAGGTGAGAGCATCGCACTTGTTGGAAGCAGCGGCTCTGGTAAGACAACTATGGTAGACCTTATTCCTCGTTTCTATGATCCAACCTCGGGCGGAATTTTCCTTGATAACACTAACATTAAGGAAATAAGAATTGAAAACTTAAGAAAACTGATGGGTATAGTTACACAGGAAACTGTATTGTTTAATGATACTATTAAGAATAATATTGCCTATGGCCTTGAGAATTATTCTGAGGATATGATTATTCAGGCAGCAAAGGCTGCAAACGCACACGATTTTATTATGGATTTCCCACACGGCTATGATACAATTGTAGGTGAAAGAGGTGCTAAGATCTCCGGAGGCCAAAGGCAGAGACTTTCAATAGCCCGTGCACTTTTGGTTAACCCTCCCATTATGATCTTCGATGAAGCTACTTCTGCTTTAGATAACGAATCAGAAGTGCTTGTTCAGGAAGCAATTGAACGCCTTATGAATGACAGAACAACTTTTGTGATTGCTCACAGGTTGAGTACCATAAGAAATTCAAATAAGATTCTGGTACTTGATAAAGGAAAGATAGTTCAGTGCGGAAAACATGAAGAACTAATGGAAGAGCAAAAAGGAATCTATAGGAAACTCTACGAATTGCAGTTCAGAGATTAAGTGATTTTGTCTCTGCCTCTTAAAGCTAATTAGGATCTTTGAAATTGAAAAAAATTGACGATAAAGTTTCATGAATATAGTTACATCAAAGTATAATAACAAAATAATTACCTGGATTATTGCTCTTATTGCTGCTTCGTTTCTACTATCACTTGTAGTTCTGCAGGTTTTAACTGCAATATTATTCTTCCTTTGGCTTAGTGAAAGCTTTGAAAGTAAAAAAAAGGCCTTTGGTAAAATTGAAATTGCTTTTACCATATTTGCTTTCTTTAGGCTCTTTTCTGTTGCCATTTCTTCCTTCCCGGAACTTAGTATACACTCATTGTACAAAGATGCTCTGTTTTACTTAAGTCTATATGCTTTCTCTTTTTATATAAAGGTCTTAAGTATAGAAAACCTGAAGAAAATTCTTTCGACTTTTTTTAATGCTTCAGTTATTGTTGCTTTAATTGGTATTGTAATTTTTAACCTAGGTATTAAGGATCGTGCTACTTCAATTGTCTCAGGTTATGCAACTTTCTCTACTTTCTTACTTACCTCAGTTGCAATTAGCTTTTTTTCATACGACAAGGATTCTCTAGAAAAAAATAAGTATTTCTGGGCAGTAAGAGTTGGTTTAATATTGACAGCCATAGTAGTTGCATTAGGGCGGGCTGATCTGGGAATAGCAGTACTGGTTTTTATTGCAGGTTCAATATTCTTTAGACCATCTATTGTCCAAATTGTAATTGCATTGGCAATTGTCTTTAGCTTGTCTTTTATTTCATTTAAAAATAATTCAAGTCAACTTGCCCATAGAATTGAAAAACCTGCTACAATGTCTGATAGGGATGTCCTATGGGGTACAGTATTTGAACGTGCTCATGAGCACCCATTCTTTGGTTTTGGACCAAGAACTTTTAAGGGCGTTTTTAACCATACAGATCAGCTAGGAGATAAGGAAGTAGGTGGCTGGCATAACGATTATTTGGTAATTTATATTGAAAGCGGAGTCTTTGCTTTACTATCCTATCTCTCTTTAATTGCAATTATTTATTTTATGAGTGCAAAAAAGTTACTTGGCAAGGAAAGTAATTGCTCTGATAAAAATACTATCTTTGTATTTTTGCTTGCTGTCTCTGGAATGTTTTTATCTTCTTTTTTATCAGGAGTCATTGCCGATCCAATAAATTCAATAGTGCTTTCATTCGTCCTTTCAGGACTTTCAGCATATGTCTTTAAGGCTGATCTTGCAAAAAAAACTTTAGAAGAGCAGACTGCTTAATCCTTCTTAAACTTTCTTAATTCGAGGAGTTTGCAATATTTTGTAAAGACATAGTTTGCTGAAAAAATAGCAAGAATGAATCCATGTATACCATCAAGAAAACCTAGCTTCATAAAATACATCTTGAAAAAGGCAAATGTTGGCCGTATTAGTATATCGCTGACTGATACGGTTTTATTCTTCTTTAATAACTCATCGGCAGCAAGTGAAGTATAAATATTGAACTTATCATAATAGTGTCTTATCGATGGATCTGTATAATGTTCAAGGTCGCACTTTAGCTCTCCAGTTCTGCCTTCTGTTATCAGATGCTCATGCACTTCTTTATCTGTACTGAAAAAGACTTTTGTTTTGTCAAAAAGTCTTGTTACTCTTCCTGGATACCATCCGCTATGCATTATCCAGCGTCCAAGAAAATTAGCTTTTCTGGGAATTGAATAGGCTGAAAGCTCAGGTTCTGTTTTCTTGAATTCTAATAACTCATCCTGTAGCTCGTTTGTAAGAGCCTCATCGGCATCAATCCATAAAATCCAATTGTTGCTTGCCTTTTCTATAGCGTACTGCTTTGTCTTTGCATATCCCTTCCATGGAGAAACTTCGAAGACTACTCCTTTGGATCTTACAATCTCTACTGTATTATCTGATGTCCTGTCGTCAATTATTACAATTATTTCATCTATGCATTCTTTTAAGCTGTCAATGCACCTTCCAATATTTTTTTCTTCGTCTTTTGCAATTATTATGGACGATATTTTTATGTTACCTTTCATTTATTTCTTTTCCGGGTACCCTTTGTTATTTCTTCAAAATTTCTCTTATTTTTTCTATTACTCTTGCTGGCTTTATTGAATTAACATCTATATCAGAAATATAGCGGTATTTCTCTTCTGTATCTTTTAACCTAAGAGCATTTTCTATCTCGGGAGGGTAAATATAGTAAGCCTCTAAAAAAACTTCATCCGGATAAGGATGAAATCTGCCTTTGAAGCTTCCATTTGAAATACATATTACAGGAGTATTTACTGCTGCAGCAAAGTGTACAGTGCTTGTCTCATTTGAGATAAGTAGTGCTGCCTCACTTAACAGTCTTGCAAGCTGAGAAAGTTTAAGATGCCCAGCTAGGTTAAAGACTCTGCTGCTATTAAGTTTGTTCATGATTTCATTTGCTATTGCCCCTTCTTCTTTTGAACCAGAAATGACAATATCGTATTCATAATTATCTAGAATGAAGTTTGCTGTTTTGACAAAATTATCTATGCTCCATCTCCTATATGATATACCAGCTCCGGGAACAAGAACTATAAATCTGCCTTTATCTAGTTTTTCTCTTATTTCCTCAGGAAGAAGTATACCGGTGGTATCTATAAAAGGTCTGCTTACTCTAACTTTTTCCCCTAAGAGTTCTTCGAAAAATTCTTTGTTTCTATAGAACTCAAAAATGTTATCTCTGCTTGTCTTAATTCTTTTCGTATAAACGCTGTCTGTAAAAAGGGATCTCTTCCATTTTGCATGCCTTTCCATAGAACCTGCACTTCCAATTCTTTTCTTGCTTTGTGAGGCTTTTATAATGGTATCTCCATAAAGGATCTCTCTGGAATAGGTTGGATAAATTGCTGTTTCATATCCAGTCTGGTAAATACCCTTAAGAAATCTATACCTGTATGTAAAACTATTATAAAAATGCCCTCTGTCTAACCAAACAAACTTATTAACAAATTTGCTGTCAAGAGACTCAGCTAGTTCTTTCCAGGCTATGTTGCCGCATAGTGTAATTTTGTAATTTGAAAATATTTTGCTTTCTTTGACTGCTTGCAAAAAATTCCTGAATAATACATAGTCTCCAATTGCATCGACCTTTATCATTAAAAGCGTATTTGGAACTGTTTCACTTTTCTGACATTTTATAATCTTTTCGATTATATATGTTTCAATATAGTTTATCAGGTTATTTAACTTTTTTAAAAGTAAGTTCATTATCAGGAGCTTAGTAAAATTTTGCAGTCTAAATATTAGTTTATTAATTATTTTCTGACGACAGCGTAAAAAACTGGATTAAGGATCTCAGGAGTCAAATTATTAGTGATTTTTCTAGTAAAGCTAACATACTTCCAGTAAATACTCCTTAAAAGCTTTCCAATATATTTCTTGTAATTGTCTAGTATATATTCTTCAAATCCTGCGAATTTTATGTCTTTAAACCCTGCTGTTAAAAGAACTTGTTGAAGGCTGTGTTCTGTATAGCCAAATTCATGCGTAAAGTCATTATAGCGGTGCAGAAGTCCGTCAGGGCATTGAAGATTTGGAGTCTGAATAATTAATGTTCCACCTGGAGTTAAAGCTCCATAAAGTGCATTTAGGAATTCAACTGTACTATTTTTGGGTATGTGTTCTAGTACATCTAAAAGTGTTATAGCTTCAAAGCTGTTTTGATGAATCAAAAGCCATTTTGTCGTATCTTCAACTAGCTCACAATTATAGCCAAGGGATTTACAAAAGTTGATTATACTAGGAGATATATCTACTCCTAAGTAATTCCTGTAGCCCCACCTTTTTACAGATTCAAGCATTTCACCTCGCCCAATACCAATATCCAATACTTTTGCTTCTCTGTTTACAGGGAAATACTTTTTATAGTTTTGTTCAAATTGGATAAACTTGAATTTTGCCTGTTCTCTTTGACCAAAAGCATTTTCAAGATAATTATCGAATATTTCTTTCATGTGTTATTTTTTAAGTTTGATTGTAAAATGTATTATTGGGTATTGCAAAATATGTTATTTATCTATAGAAGTCACTGCCCCCAAATACCTTCATCTTTCTGATTTAAGATTTTATAATACTGAATCGGTATCAGGAAAGTTCCGAACAGCATACATACAGATGTGGCCATTATTACACCAGTTACACCCCAATTAAGAGTCTTTGCAAGCATTATCGAAAGTGGGATATTCAGGATTCCCGCAATACTGCTCAAATAAAGTTGTAATTTGATTTTTCCTACACCATTTATAAAGTAGGTGAATATGTTATTCCACATTTGTATTATGGCATATAAACCCATAAATGCCGATAGAATAAATGGCACTTTAATTCTGGATTCTGTCCATATTCCATAGAATTCTCGGGAAATTCCCAGCATAACTAGAATTACTAGAACAAATATAATCCAAATCTTCAATAATTTCTGAGTCGACATTCTTATCCACTGGTAGTCTTTTTTTGCATATGCTTCCGTGTAGGCTGACCAAAATGGCGTTAAAATTACTCCAAATACCAAGGGTATGATATTAAAGTATTTGTAAGCTACGTTGTATACTGTTACTTCTCCCGGAGTAAAGATCTGCGTAATTATTATGTTATCTGTTGTAAATACAATTAGTGAGGATATTTGTATTATAAAAAACTTTATTCCAAGCTGAACTAGATTTTTTGCATAACCTAGCTTTACTAACTTAAGTGTGGGAGCAAGATCTTTATAATAAAATAAAAATAGAATAATGCTTGCAATAAAGAAAACCAGCATTGGAATTGAGCTTGAAAATATGCCAACCTTCAGGAGAGATGCTTTATTGCTCTTTGAAAGTATAAAAAGAACTATTACAGTCAACAGATTGACTAAAAAACTAAAGAACCCATTTATTGCAGGTTTCTGATCAGCCAGAACAACATAAATAATCAGTTTTAATATAAACTGGGCAAAAAAGAATGTAAATACAAAAAATACAAGAGGATTTATCTGAGGAGCCAGGCTTTCAGGAACGTTTAAGATCTTTATCCAGTTTAACCAATTGTTAATTATTACAAAGACAGCATAGCAAACCGCCACAATTAGTGTTATTAAGAAATATGTTGAACTTATATATATACGGGCTAGCTTCCTGTCATTTAATGCAAATGCTTCTGACAATTTATTCCTAAGCCCATTACCAAGCCCAAAATCTAGCGAGACAAACCAGGTCGTAATTGAACTTACAGTTAACCATGTTCCATACTCAACCGAATTAAGACATCTTAAGGAAAGTGGTACCTGCAGCATTGAAAAAAGAAGAGTAAAACTATGCAGTACAAAAAGAATAATTATGTTCTTTTTTGCCTTACCGGATCTGGAAGTATCTGATAAAATATTTCTAATGTTTAAGCTCTGTAATGTCAATTTTCTCTATTTTTCTTTCTTTATAGTTTCAGTCCACTTTATATTATTTAGTGAGCTTTCCTGAAAATTTATATTCACTTACATTTTAATCTAATTTGTCTAAAGCAACTGAATTAAATTATTTAACTGTCAAAAATAAAGAAAAATTTGTTCGAAAACGAAGTAATTATACAATTGATGCAGGCCAGGGATCATTTACGCAGAAAGGTAACTCTTCTCTATTTGGAATTTCCCCACTTCCAGTTTCTCCAATATTGTATCAAAACTTTCAGTCCTAAGGCCTCAATGTACTTTTTTATTATATTACGAGACCTTCTAAAACAGTAGGCCTTTTTTGCTTCAAATGTCCAAAGGCCATTCTTTACCAGCGCGGGCTTAATTTCCTTAATTGCTTTCTCTTCATGTTCCCATGATGCTCCGCCACTCTTTACATAAACAAGGGGCTTTCCCCTCAGGTAGGCACCTTTTTTCATGAAATCCGGCACTTCTTTTTCAAGACGGCAGATGAGCTCATAGTCCATTGCATATTTGAAGCTTAAATCAAATAGTCCATAATTTTCATATACCTCACGCCTGAAAAACATAGTAGGATGGTTAAAAGGCATTGCAATATGAGCAGGGCAAAGTAGGGGCCTTCTAATATTTGATCCGTATAGGGGATCTTCAAAGAACATATCTCCGTGAGTAAAAATAATTGCTCTATCTGAAAAGGCTTCCAAAGTCCTCTTTAAGACACTCTCGTCATAGTAATAGTCATCACTGTTTAGAATGCCTATTATTTCTCCATGGGCATTTCTAATTCCCTTATTAAATGCATCTGAAATTCCTTTATCTGGCTCTGAAATAATTCGCAGATTGTTTGTCTTTTCTGCTTTCCTATAGAGTGCTTCAATGATGCTAAGAGTTTTATCTGTACTTTTGTTATCAATTATTATATGCTCAAAATCTGTAAATTTTTGCAATAAAACTGATTCCACATTAGTGGCTATGGTTCTTTCGGAATTGTATGTAGGAGTAATTATTGAAATAATCATTATATTTAAGGCTAATGAAATTTGGATTTATAAAGTAATGTTTTTTGCCGAAATTTCATAACATTTATCTCCAGCATCTAAAAGTATATGAAAAAAAATGAAGTAAAAAGTATCCTTATTGTAAAGCTTGGAGCAATTGGTGACGTTGTAATGTCCCTTTCTATGCTTGAAGCTATTAAAGAAAATTATAAAGATGCGGAACTTACCTGGATTATCGGACGGGCTGCTTATCCAATCCTTCAGAATTTTGAACAGATAAAAGAGCTTTGCCTTATAGATGATGCTGCTTTGCTAAAAGGTTCAATTTTTGCCCGGCTAAAAGTGCTATTAAGTGTCTGGATAAAATTTTTCCTAAAAGAGTTTGACCTGGTTGTTATTCCTTATAGGGACAAACGCTATAAGCTTCTTACTCTTACTATAAGGGGAAAAAAACAACGCGATTTTATGGGCTTAGGCAGGCAAAACACTATTATTCCAGGAAGATATCATGCTTCAGAGTATAGAAAACTTATTACCCATACAGATGACTGGAAAATGAAAGACCCCTCTACTCCAAAGATCGAACTTCCGAAAAATGAAAGGATCGATGAATTCTTAGCCGCTTCAAATTTACCAAGAGTAGTTCTTGCTCCTGGAGGGTCAAAAAACCTTTTGGCAGATGATATATTAAGACGCTGGCCTGTAGAATACTATAGGCAATTGTGCAGCTGTTTGATCGAAAAGGGAATAAATGTTATTTTAATAGGCGCTGAAACTGACAGATGGGTAGAAGAAGAGTTCAAGGAACTTAATGTATTAAATCTGATCGGGAAGACTTCCCTAATAGATTTGATTTATTTATTCTCAAGGTCAAAGCTGCTTGTAACGCATGATACTGGTTCTTTGCAGATTGCCAAATTGACCGAGATAACTTCCATTGCTCTCTTTGGACCAGTTAATCCTAGAGAAAGAATAGGTGAATTGGATAATGTTGAAGCAATTTGGGGAGGTAAAAACCTTCCTTGTTCACCTTGTTATGATGGAAAAAATTTCGCAAAATGCGATAATAATATATGTATGAAAAATATTTCTGTAAAGACAGTTACAGAAGCTGTCTTGAGTAAAATTTTCAAATAAACAAGATCTTAAAATATCATCTTCCGGAGAATTTTGAAAAGAGCTATCATTCACGAATGGTTTGTCAATTATGCGGGTTCAGAAAGATGCGTTGAATCCTTTACCAATATTTGGAAGGATGCCGATGTTTTCAGCCTCGTCGATTTTCTTCAGGACGAAGAAAGACAAATAATCCTAAAGGGTAAGAGGGCTAAAACATCATTTATTCAGAAACTTCCATTGGCAAAGAAGGGACACAGAAAGTATCTCCCTCTTTTTCCATTTGCAATTGAACAGTTTGACTTATCTGATTATGATATTATTCTCTCAAGCTCTCATGCTGTGGCAAAAGGGGTAATGACAAACTCTAATCAGCTGCATGTCTGCTACTGCCATACTCCAATAAGATATGCCTGGGATCTTTATCATCAGTATCTTCAAGAAGCAAAACTTCAGAAGGGCTTTAGCGGCTTCCTGGCAAAATCAATCCTTCACTATATCAGAATGTGGGATTTTACGACTTCTAATCGTGTAGACTATTTTATTGCAAATTCAAAGTATATTGCAAAAAGAATAAAAAAGATTTATCGCAGGGATTCTACTGTTATTTATCCTCCGGTAGATGTTGATAAGTTTGGAGTAGAAACAAATAAAGATGAATATTATCTTACTGCCTCAAGGCTAGTACCTTATAAGAGAATAGACCTGATTGTTGAGGCTTTTTCTGCTATGCCAGACAAAAAACTTATTGTCGTTGGAAGCGGCCCCGAAATGAATAAAATAAAATCGAAGGCCGGGAAAAATATTGAAATTCTTGGCTATGTACCTTTTGATGACCTGAAAAAATATATGCAAAAAGCCAAAGCATTTGTTTTTGCTGCAGAAGAGGATTTCGGGATTATTGTCGTGGAAGCACAAGCCTGTGGGACTCCAGTAATTGCTCTGAACAAGGGGGGCACGGCAGAGACAGTTATTGATGGCAAAAATGGACTGCACTTTAATTCCCAATCTGTCGATGAAATTATTTCAGCTGTAAAGAAATTTGAAATTTCACAAGATAACTTTGATCTAAACCTAATAAGTAAAATCGCAAGTGAATACTCACGGACTGTATTCGAGGAAAAGATCTGCCGTTTTATTGACCAGAAATATTCAGAGCATATCTCTAATAAATAGTTTAATTAGGTTATAATAAATATACTGCAAGAAGAGGATCTAGAAAATAGGAAATGATAGCAAGCAAAAATTTAGCATATTTTTTAAGAATATTCTTTGATTTTTTAATCCTGAATGTTTCATTTGCTCTTGCAGCTACCTTTGCACAGTCATTTACTCTTTTTTATAAGAATAACCTTTTATTTGTATTGGAATTTTTTCTTAACATTTCATGGTTCTTTAGCGCTAATATTATTGGCTTTTATGAGGATGTCTCTTCTGGCAATTTCGCAAACGATGTTATAAATATTTTTAAGAATTCCATAATACAGGTCTTTATTGCTGTCTTCTTTCTTTTCGTTATTAAAGAAAACCTCTTTACTCGTAATTTTATTCTCTATTATTTTGTGCTTCTTGTTGTCTTGATCTCTATTAAAAAGTTGCTTTTCCTTTATGTATTAAAATACATGCAAAAAAAAGAGTTCAATACGCGAAATATACTAATTATAGGAGCAGGGGAAATTGGACAGAACTTTTACAATTCACTAAATAATCACACGAGTTCCGATTATAAAGTCCTTGGTTTCCTTGATGATAAAAAATCAGATACCCTGCTGCCACTCTTAGGTACAATTGACCAGTTTAATGAAGTTGTTTCTTCTAATAAAATTGATGATGTTGTAATAGCTTTGCCTTACAGCCAGATAGGAAGGATTGAAAGACTTATTAAAATATGTAACAGGAATGCCTTAAGAACACACATAATTCCTGATTATTTTCAGTTTGTTTCGAGGAAATTTCGTATATCGATGATAGATAACCTCCCTATCATTACAGTAAGAAATGAACCCCTGTCTGAATTTCATTGGAGATTAGCTAAAAGGGTTTTTGACATTATTGTTTCTTTCTGCTTTACAGTTCTGATACTTTCCTGGGTTATTCCTTTAATAGCCTTAATCCAAAAGCTTACTTCTCCGGGACCTGTCTTTTTTATTCAGAATAGAGTAGGGCAGAGGAATAAAACCTTCAGATGCCTGAAATTTAGAACTATGTCAGTTGAAGCTAGCAGTAGAACAAATGAAATTAAAGCTACTACTGATGACGATCCTCGCGTAACTAAGTTCGGTAGATTCTTAAGAAAGACAAATATTGATGAGTTTCCACAATTTTTGAATGTCTTTATTGGCGATATGTCTATTGTTGGCCCTCGTCCGGCTGCCATTTCCTATAATGAGCTTTATAATGAATATATTGAAGAATTAAAACTCAGACATCTCGTAAAACCTGGAATCACAGGATGGGCACAGATACATGGACTGCGAGGTGATTGTCCGGATGAAGAGGAAAATAAATTAAGAATTATAAAAAGATTTGAATATGACCTTTGGTATATAGAGAACTGGTCAATCATTCTTGATCTGCAAATTATCCTACTAACTATATGGCAGATAGTAAAAGGTAAGAATCTGGGCAAGTAAATTTATATTACTTCATAAACAATAATAGCTGCCTTTACCTTATCTTTGTCTGACTCATTCTTGTCCTTTGTACAATTGTCTGAGCAAGCTTTATTAGCTGCATCGAGATTTTTGACCTCGGAATTTTCTTCAGATATACCTCCTGAGACATGATCGATTTGTTTACATTAGGATCATGTTCTACATAACCAAGTAATGTTACTGTCTCTTTAAGAAAATGGCTTGCCGCCATGCTTAGATTATTGAATGCTGTCTTTGCTTCATCTTCTGAAAAGCAGCGGTTTACTATTATAAGATTATTTGTCGCTGATCCGGCATTATGCAGCAGCTTAATAATTACATAAGCATCCATTATAGCTGTGGGCTCAGGATTTATGGTTAGAATATTGGTATGTATGTTCTGCAGAAGGTAAATTATATCATCACCTGCACCGGCACCAATGTCCAGAAGAATATAATCATAATCATTGCACAGATCTCTAACTGAACTTAAAAAGTAATCTGTATCTGTTTGATTTGTATGTGGATAGTCAATCTTGCCCGAATCTCCAAATATAAAGTGAAGATTTCTTTCGTATATTGTAATTAACTCACTAAGTGAGTTCTTATTCTGATAGAACTTGATAATTGTTTTCTCAGGTTTAATATTGAGCATTATGTTTATATTTGAGAGATTTGCATCAAGATCTATAACGAGTACTTTCTTATTTAATTTTGAAAGGGCATAGGCTACATTTAGCGAAATAAAGGTCTTTCCGGTTCCACCTTTGCCTGAACTGAATGCGATTATCTCACCCTTTCCAGGTACCTTTCCCTGTAAGCCTTTTAACTTGTTTAACTCTATTAACCTTTCAGCTTGTCCGATCATTTACTGATTTTCCCTGTATAAATCATATTAGCAATAAACTCGGAATCAGCAGCAATTATGTCGTCTGGAATTACCTGCCCATTTGTAAGATAGGTAACAGGTATATTGTAGTTTACTGCAAGATTTAAGATATTTCCGAAAGAAACAGCTTCATCCAGTTTTGTAAATACTATTCCATTATAATTTAATACCTTAAATTTTTCTGCTACATCAAGCGCATGCTTTGTTGTTGAAGTTGCACTTAGTACAAGATAAATGTCATCTGCCTTTAGGTATGACAAAAACTTCTTCGTATCTTTGAGCAATTCAGCATTATTTTGGCTGCGCCCAGCTGTATCTACAAATACAATGTCCTTTTTCTTAAATCCAGCCAGAAGATTTGGAATTTCCTGCGGCTCATATGCAACGCGTAATTCGATATTACTTATTTCTGAGAATATTTTTAACTGATCAATGGCTCCAAGTCTGAATGTATCAAGTGATACTAGTCCGATGTTCAGATTATGCAGTATCTTTGATATAACAGCCAGTTTTGCAATGCATGTGGTCTTGCCGACTCCAGTAGGACCTACAAGTGCAATGACTTTTGTCTTCTGTTTCTTCTGGACTTCAAAAGAAGAGACAGGGATCATAGAGCTTATAGTTGATATAACATAATTGTCAATGTTTGAAGGCTGCAGAAAATCCGAGTATTTTCTTAACTGGTTTATTATTGCTTCAGTTATTCTTCTGTGAACTTCTCTTTGGATCAGTGTATCGGATACTTCCTTTAACTCTCTTTCAAGTGCATCTAATGATTGCTTTGGCTTAGATGATGGCCTTTGTGTCGCAGTAGCAGCTGGCTGCTTCTGTGGTATTGGCTTTGGAGTTGCAGCAGCAGCTGTATTATGCTGCCTTGTTTTAGTTTCCTTCTGAGGAGTAAAGATTTTCTCTGAGAGATCTTTTAGCTCATTTGCATATCTTTTATCCTGAGCTCTATCTAAAGATGAAGCTTTGCTTTTGGGTTTACTCTCTATTGCAGTTCTATCATAATCATCCTCAATGCCAGCTGTAAGTTCAAATACACGCTTATCTCCATAACGTGGATCATCATCAATAATTCGGGTGCTAAGAACAATAGCTTCATCGCCAAGTTCCTTTTTCATCTGAGATGCTGCTTCTTTTAGGGTAAGCGCAATATATTTTTTAATTTGCATTGTCAACCTCTAATTTTCCAATGAATTCTATCTCTACATCCGAAGGAAGTTCAGTGTAGGAGAGAACTGCAATTTCAGGGAAACTTGAATTTATTAACCTGTAAAAATAAGGTCTTATTGTTGCCGAAGTAATAATTACGGGCGGATAGCCAAGCATTCTAAAATTCTGCAACTGATTTTTTATCGAAATATTCAAATCGTTAAGCATCTTTGGCGATAATCCCAGCGTCTGAACGGCTTCTTTTTGGTTCTGCAGGGCTTTCGTAATAAAGTTCTCAACCTGTGCTCCTAAAGCTAAAGCATGAATTATGCCATTTGGGTCTTTGAATAAGTATGCAATCGTATCCCCAAGTGAATGTCTTACATATTCTGTGAGAACATCTATGTTCTTTGTTACTTTCGAATAATCAATCAATGATTCGAGTATCTGGACAAGATCTTTGATTGGTATAAGCTCCTTAAGTAGACTTTGCAATACTTTCTGTATTGTACCAAGAGGAAGTACATCTGGATTAATATCCTCTATTACTGCAGGATAATCTTTCTTTAAGTTTTCCAGTAGTTGCTTTGCTGCCTGGCGTGTCAGTATCTTGTCAAAATGTTTCTTTAATGTCTCCTGTAGATGCGTAGACAAGACTGATATACTGTCTACTACAGTGTAACCAACAATTTCGGCGCGGTCCTTTTCTTGTTTGGGGATCCAGAAACCATCTAGGCCAAATGCCGGATCAACTGTTGGAATTCCATTTAGCTGCTCATTTACATTACCAGGATTCATGGCAAGAAAACGGTCTGTATATATTTCATAGGCAGAAACAACGTTCCCTTTGATCTTAATAATGTATTCATTTGGATTCAGCTGCAGATTGTCTCTCACTCTAACAGGTGGTATTAATACACCAAATTCTAGAGCTATATATTTTCTTGTTGAGGATATCTTCTGGAAAAGATTTCCACCCTGATTTTCATCAACTAATGAGATTAACCCATAGCCTATCTCAACTTCTATAGGATCAACCTGCAGATATTGCTCAACTTTTTCTTCTGTTGGTTCAGATATTATTTCCTCAGGTGTCTCAATTGGCTGAGGTGCATTCTTCTGCTTCCTTAAAATATAGGAAGACGCACCAAGTGTAATAGATATTATTGTAAATGGTATAAAGGGCATCCCTGGCACAAGTGCAAACATGAAGACTGCACCAGAAACAGTCGCAAGTACTCTTGGATTTGAAAATAGCTGAGTTTTAATCTGAATATCTAACGATACTCCCGCAGCACTTTTCGTTACAACTAAACCTGATGCCGTAGATATTAAAAGGGCAGGGATCTGTGAGACAAGTCCGTCACCAATTGTCAGGATTGTATATGTCTTTAGTGCATCTGAAAATGATAACCCCCTTTGCGCCATACCAATAATAAACCCACCAATAATATTGATTCCGTTTATTACAAGTCCGGCAACAGCATCTCCTTTTACAAATTTACTGGCACCATCCATGGCTCCATAGAATTCTGCCTCACGCGCTATACCTTCACGCCTCGACCTTGCCTCTGCCTCTGTTATTAGTCCTGTGTTAAGATCAGCATCAATTGCCATTTGCTTTCCTGGCATAGCATCAAGTGTAAATCTTGCAGCTACTTCGGAAATTCTTCCTGAACCTTTAACGATTACAACAAACTGAATAATAACAAGAATTATAAATATTATAAAACCAACGACGTAATTCCCACCTACAACAAAGGTTCCAAATGCCTCTATTACTTTTCCTGCATAACCATCTAATAGTACAAGCCTGGTTGAACTGATGTTAAGAGAAAGTCTGAATAATGTCAATACCAGCAAGAGCCCTGGAAAAACCGATATATCAATTGGTGACTGAATGTATAATGAGACAATTAATATCAAAACAGAAAAGGTTATGTTTACTGCCAGAAGAAAGTCAATCAGGAAAGCAGGAAGTGGTATAAGCATTAGGCCGATTATTAGAAATAATCCTAATGCAAGAAGTATATCTGTATTTTTTCCTATGCCTTTCATGTTTTACTAGTTTTAATTTCTATACTATTGAACGCTTTTTCTTTTCGTTCTTTATCTTGTAAATATATGCTAAGATCTGTGCCACCGTCTTAAATAGATTTGCAGGTATCTGATCTCCAACATCACAAACCTTGTATAGTGCTCTTGCAAGTGCTACATCTTCATGAAGTGGAACACCGTTTTCAGTTGCAACTTTCTTTATCCTTTGTGCAAGCTCATCCATACCTTTTGCAATTACTTTTGGTGCACTATCTTGTCCCATATCATATTTCAGAGCAACGGCAAAGTGAGTAGGGTTCGTGATTACTACGTCGGCCTTCGGTATATCTTTCATCATACGTGCTCTTGCAGCTTTCATCTGCATTGACTTGATCTTACCTTTGATCTGTGGATCACCTTCAGACTGCCTGTTTTCCTCCTTTACCTCTTGTTTGGTCATCATCATTTCTCGTCCAAACCTAAACTTCTGATAGGCGAAGTCTACAATTGCCATTGCAGCATATACTAGACCAATCTTCATTATAAGTGAATATGAAGCTTCCAGCATAAACTTCAGGATCTCATCAACCTGATAATCAACAAGGCCAATCGCAGTCAGAACAAAATCTTTCAGAACCCAGTAAGTAAACAAACTAATTACTGTTAGTTTGAATAGTGACTTTGCAATCTCAATAAAGGACCTTGTGGAAAAGAACATCCCTTTAATATTTGAAAGGGGATTAAGCTTGTTGAACTTCGGAGCCAGAGCTTGAGGACTGAACTTAAAACCGATTTGTCCATAACTGGCTACAATCGAAATAATGACTAAACCAACCAAAAATGGTGCTAAGACACTAAAGAAAAAACCAATGCCCTTAATAGCATAATCAACTACAAGGTCTTTATTAAGCTGCATCTTGCCTGCGTCATGGAAAATACTTAGCGAAAGATTCCCAATGCTGCTGCCTATATATTTTTGTGTCATAAACACTAGAAGCAAACCAGTAGTAAAAACTGCAAATGAGTTTATCTCAGTACTCTTTGCAACTTGCCCTTTGTCTCTGCTGTCACTGAGCTTTTTACCACTCGCTTGCTCGGTTTTTTCCTGTCCGTCTACTTCAGCCATATATCTTTAATCTCTTCTATGTACCCATTGCCTTTATAAGATCAAAAAGGCTATTTTCGAAATTCATCAACAGATTCTTTATAAAGTATACATATATGGGAAGCGAAAAAATCAGTAGTAAAAATCCCATTCCTATCTTTAATGGTTGAGTAACAAAGAAAACCTGCATCTGTGGTATTGCTCTTGAGATTATTCCTTCTCCAAGGTTAACTAGAAAATAAGATACCATTATAGGTGCAGCTATCTTTATTGCAATTATGAATACCATGGCAGAATATCTTATCATCAGATCAAATGCTGATTGCGTTATTGTATATTTGCCTATAGGTATTACCTTAAATGAACTTACCATAGCCCTTATTAGATAATGATGGCCATTTATCAAAAAGAACAAAAGTATAGCTAAAATGTTGATCAGTTCGCCTATCGTGTTACTCTCTGTCTCAAGCATTGGATTTAATACTGTAGACATTGATAAACCGATATCTACACCTATTAAGGTACCGGCAAAGTTAATCCCATAGAAAACAAAATTCAGAACGTATCCGATTATTAGTCCAGTTAGTATTTCCTTAAAACCATATAATGCTATTGAAAAAAAATCGGTATCAACCTGCAAATGCTTTGCCTTTATTATTGTAAGAAATGTAATATAGGCCAGCACAGCAGAAAGAAATACTTTACCAACTACTGGAAATGCTCTATGTCCTAATATGGGAGCTGCAAGAAATACTGCGAATATTCTTAAGAAGATAAGCAGAGTTATTACAAAATCTGTTACAAGAATATCTGTCATCTTATTACTGTCGAGAACATATTTATTAATCTTGTAGTCAGACTTATCATTTTATCCATCATCCATGGCAAAAGCAGGATTATTGTTACTGCTGTTATAAGTATCTTCGGCACAAATGTCAGCGTCATCTCCTGAATAGAGGTAGCTGCCTGAAATATCGAGATAAAAATACCAACAATGAGGGATACTCCCAGTATTGGAAGAATGATTAAAAATGTTGTATAAAAAACCTCAGTAAGTATTGTTACTACTAATTCTTCTGTCATTTATCCAAAACTCCTGACTAATGATCCAATAATAACATTCCATCCGTCAACTAGAACAAATAAAAGTATCTTAAATGGTAGGGAAATTAGCGTAGGTGGCAGCATCATCATACCCATTGACATAAGTATACTTGATACGATCATATCGACCATAAGGAATGGAATGAAAAGAAAAAAACCTATAATGAATCCTGCCCTTAGTTCACTAATTGCAAAGGCTGGAACAAGTACATATGTAGGCAGCTCCTGGCGATTCTTTGGGCGCTGCATGTTCGATAAATTAATGAACAATTCCAAATCAGTATCGCGCACATTTTTGAACATGAACTGACGAATTGGTTCAATCCCTTTATCATAGGCAGCTTCCATGCTCATCTTGCCATCCATATATGGCTTTAATGCCTCTGTGTTTACCTTACTCCATGTAGGAGCCATAATAAAAAAAGTAATAAACAGGGCTAGCCCTGCAAGCATTTGGCTTGGCGGCATCTGCGCTGTTCCTAGAGCTGTCTTTAAAAAATGAAATACTATGATCAACCTTAAATATGAGGTCGTCATTATAAGTATTGACGGTGCAAGTGAAAGAACGGTTAACATTAAAAGTATCTGCAGTGATGTTGAAACATCTTGCGGATTGTTTGCCGAACCAACATCTATTCCTATCTTTGGAAAAGGTACCGTCTTTACCTGTGCATAACTTATATCGGAAAAAATAGAAAGATGAACTAATACTAATAAAGTAGCAATAAACAGTTTCATTTAAGACCCAAATTCTTCTTTAATGCTTCTAAAAAATTTTCCTTGAAACTTCCCTTTAGATCCATTGCTGTCTGTGATTCTTCTTCATAGATTCTATCCTCAGGAATGAAACCTTCAAATTCCTGTAACAAATTAATTGAATGATCGCTTATTCCTAGTATAAGTACCTTATCATGGACTTGTACAACTTGTATAAATTTCTTTGGCATGATCATCTGCGTACTTAATACTTTTATCTTAACAAGCTTTGATCTGCTTTTATCTGAACTGTAGAAGTACTTTTTCATCATATATAGTGTTCCATACATAAGAACAACTAATATGATCAGAAAAAAGATTATCTTAAGAATGTTAATAAATTCCATCTATGCCAGTCCTTTTAATCTATCATTAGTATCAATAAGGTTTGTAATTCTTATACCGAAATGTTTATCAATTACTACAACTTCTCCTTCGGCTATTTTCTTGTTGTTTACAAATATATCAACCGGCTCACTGGCAAGCTTGTCAAGTTCTATAACATAACCTCTTTCCAGCTCAAGAATATCTTTTATCTGCATCTGTGTTCTTCCTAGCTCAATATAAACGTTAAGCTGCAGATCTTTCAAAAAGTCCAGCTTATCGTTGGGCATTATACTGCGGTTTGTAGATTCATCAAATTCAGGAAAATCTGCTACACCTCCAGTAATATTGTCGTCCGACATAGAGTTATCATCCATGAATGCATTTTCAAGACCATCGTTGGCTGCCATTCAACGCTCCGTAAATTTTTAAACTTATTTGTGAAAACTTTTTTATGAAAACTTTTTTATGAAAACTTTAATTTTTATTTTTCTTTTGGATCAATTTTCCGGGAAATCTTTACTGCTTTGTGTTTATTTACTACACCCGGCTGCCCCATAAAAAGGACCTTATCGGCAACTTTTACCTTAAGCTCATCACCTATCTTTTTGTTTACCTTGATTATATCTCCCTTTTCAAGGTTCATTAACTCTTCGACTGTTAATGTTGCAAGTCCAAATTCTACAGCAATATTTAACAATGTCTTCTGCAGGTGATTGCTTAATATGCCCTTTGCAGTCGTTCCATTGTACTTTACTGGCCGAATTGAAGATAATTTCTGATTGGACATCTTTGACAAAATAGCATCAAAGGCAAATGTCGCAAAACAAAGGTTCATAAGGTAAGATTGCTCTCCAATAAAGATCTCAAAAGAAATCAAAAGAACACTTTCACTCTGCGAGGTGATTTGTGCAAAATCTATATCGGGCTCAAATCTTTCCATAACAAATTCATACTCGCCAATGATCTGCCATGCCTTTTTCAGATCAACCATTATCTTATCAACTACTACATAAAGTACCTTCTGCTCTATGGGCGTAATGATCTTTGATTGCTTTGTACCTGAGCCATTCCCTCCTAAAAGCCTGTCAACAAGAGCAAGGGCAAGCTCAGGACTTAGTTCAAGTATTCCCTTTATATCTGTATTTTTTATGTCAAAAGTAAATAAACAGGCTGGATTTGAGACAGACAAGACATATTCAGAATAGTAGATCTGATCTACTGAAATTACATTTATGTTTACTATGGCTTGAAGCTTCGAAAGCAAAAAAGAGCTCAAACTTTCAGAAAAGTTTTCATGAATATTACGTATAGTGCGTAATTGATTCTTTGAGATTCGGTTTGGCAACCTAAAATCAAATGGAATTGCTTCTTTTTCAGGCATCGCCGTCGGAGCTTGCTCTCCGCCGGTCTTCATCTTATTTAGAAGTTGATCAATTTCTTGCTGGGATAATACTTCTGCCATGTTTTTCTATTATTGGATTATAAATTTGCTGAAATAGATACTATTGATCTTTGTCTTTGGAATTTTTTTCGAGATTGAGTTCGTAATCTCTGCTTTTATCGTATCCCTATAGGCAATACTGTTTAGCTGATTTATGTTTTTACTTGAAAGAGCAGAGATAACAATGTCTGTTAAAATCTCTTTCTTCTTTTGCAACCCATCGAGTTCTTCTTTGTTAGGAAGATCAACTCCTACTGAAGCAAGTAATAACCTTTGTCCATTTGTTCCGGTCGGGTTCACTATTATATCATCAAGGTTAAGTACATTTACTCCTACCTCTGTAGCTTCTTTTTCTGTAGAGCTCGCCTTGCCTTTTAAGCTATCGGCTGCAACTCCGGCGGGATTGACACCAGTGGCCTGCATTTTACTAAGAAGTATATTTGCTGTTACAAAATATACTACAACTAATTGCAGGATAAACAAAGGCAAACCAATAAGAAAAACCTTTGGGTTTATCATTCCCTTTTTTGCCTCTGGTATACTTGAAACATCCATATTGTTTCCCATTAAACGATTACTTTTTTCCGCATTTTTTAATAACCAATTCAATAGATATGCCATAGCCTCTACTTACCTTTATATACTTGTTTTTAGGATTTTAGAGACAAATAATTACTTTAAATTCCAATGGAAAATGGTTATTATTGTACACTTGGTTAACAATGCCTATTGCTCATCATCTTTAAAAAGAGTGCATTAAATCGGTACTGCATGCTTTCTCTGCAGCAAATGTGAATTGATCAGAAGAATTTATTTCGTTTTTTTATTTACTTTATTAGTAATACCAATAAGGATGTCCATTGGTAAATTTGTATCACTCATTATCAAAAAAATAAAAGTGAAAAAGGTATTCTTAAATATTTCTCTGCTCCTTCTTGCAATCTGTCTTGGATTTTGCCATAGCCTTTCTTTTATGGAATTGAATAAACCAGAAAGGGTCCTTTCCCAGGGAGTGTGGCACTCATATATAACCAGACATTTTAATTTCTATTACAGACCCGGTTATAGAAGCTCTGTCTATATTGATAGTATTGCAGCTAAACAGGAAGAGAACTATTCTGAAGTATTGAAATTATTTAACCTTTATGATTACGGCTATAAGGTCAAGTATTTCATCTTTGAGGACTTTAAGGACTACGATAATATAACCGGGGCAGGGAGTTTTAGCAATACTTACGAAATCGGCAATTACGGGGCTGTTTATGCAATCGATAATGACTCACTCTCAAATGTGACGGGAAAACACGAAATTACACACTTTTTAGTGGATAATTTCTTTGGCTTCGGCGCCCCTGGCCCATTTAAATGGCTTACTGGCGAGGGAATGGCTGTATGGTCAGATGGTGGCTGGTATGGAGAGGATCTTTTTGACTTTGCAGCTAGAAAACTACGTAATGATGAGATTAGTTCTCCTTATTTTATAGTTACTCATCCGGAAGCTCGACGTATACAACAAAATATCTATCCAATGGCAGGCGCTTTTACGAAATTTATGATCCGTAACTATGGTCTGGCAAAGTTTCTGAACTTATATCAAAAGGGTTATACACTTGATAGCTTTAAGGCTATCTTTGGAAAAACCTTCTATGAGCAAAACACTATCTTTGAAAATTTTCTCAAAAGAAAATTTGATGAAAAATCAAATCCTTTACCTTCTTCTCAGCTAAGAAGGAAAAGATAATCTTCTTATTCTTTTATCCAATCTGTAGAACTGACCTGGTAGTTTTTACCCCCTTGTTTACCTAATCTCTTATAATTAAAAGACTTACTTTTGGTACAAAATTTGTTTAATTCTAATTGTCATTTCGTAACAGGAGAAGATTTTACGATGAAAACATTTTTTGCTTTATTGATTTGTACAGTTTTTTTATCAAATTCAAAGATTTTCCCGTTCTTACCAGATGGAACGATCCATTCAGGCTCTGAGGTAACTTTGAGTAATTTTTACCAGTCAGTAGCTGAGTATTATTTAGCTCCGCAAAAGGAGATTCAGCTCTTTAGGAATGCTAACCTTAAAGATGAGGAAATCCCAGTAGCGTATTTTTTTGCAAGAACTGCAAAAGTAAACCCAGAGGAAGTCGTCAATTTAAGGCTTTGTGGGATGCGCTGGATGGATGTGGCAAACTATTATGACCTGAATCTAAAGCTCATTACTGATTGTCTGAATAATATAGATGAGTGCCAAAAACATGGGGCTAAATTTTCAAAAGTACACAAATCAGCAAATAAAAAGAATTTAAGAAAATTAAGTGATAAACAAATAATTGATTTGATCAATGTTAAATTTATCTCTGAGGATCATCTCTGCTCCCCAAAATTTGTACAAAAACTCAGAAAACAGGGCAGTGATTTTGCCTTAATTAATCAGCAGGTAATTCAGGAACATAGAGAGTATATCGAAGAGCTTAGAAACAGAGCCAAAGGTGCCTCTGAAAACTTAACAGCTTTTCAGAACCAATAAATTTTTAATGTGGAGGGGGGAAGGGTTGAACTTAAGTGCTTATGAAGTTATTTTTGCAAAAAATCTATAATTCAACCTTATTTTTATAATGTATTTCTCTCTTTTTTAGAAGAGAAATTAGTCATTGAATGGAGATCCTATGCCATTTATTCAGTGGAATGCACGCTATAGTGTTGGAATAAAAGAAGTCGATACTCAGCATAATAAACTTTTAGGCTATATTAATGACCTTCATGATGCTATGAAGACTGGTCAGGCAAAAGATGTAATGGGTACAATTATACAGAACCTGATAAGATATACTACGACTCATTTTTCGCTTGAGGAAAAACTTCTGAGTGAAAATAACTATCCGGCCTATCTTGCCCATAAAAAAGAACATGATGACTTTGTACGAAAAGTCCTTGAATTTCAAAAAAGCTTTCAAACTGGATCTACTAGTTTATCAATTGATATGCTGAATTTCTTAAGAGATTGGCTTCTTAATCACATTGCTGTTTCAGACAGGAAGTATTCATCATATCTGAACGAAAAGGGAATTAAATAGGTCTGCTAAAATATATCATATATATATCAAATTATTTTTTTAAATCTTATTTTAAGAAATAGAATTTTATTTTGACGTATATATGGATAATAAGAACTGTAACCCAATAAAAATTTACGAGACCCGGATTAACCGGGTCTTGCGTTTTATAAACGAAAACCTTGAAAAAGAGCTCTCTCTTGGTATGCTTTCAAGAGAAGCCTTTTTTTCTCCTTACCACTTCCACAGAATTTTCCTTTCAATCGTTGGTGAAACTCCAGGTGACTTTGTTAAAAGGTTGAGACTAGAAAAAGCTGCTAACCTGCTTATTATTCGCCCTGAATATTCTATTACAGAAATTGCTCTTAGCTGTGGTTTCTCTTCCTCTTCTACATTTGCAAGAGCATTTAGGGACTACTTTAATTATAGCGCTTCAGATTGGCGAAATGGGGGAGCATTGGCTTATAGTGAAAAAATTAGAAATAGCAAGAATTGCAAAACTGATAGCAAAACTGGCAAAGAATACTTTCAGACTGAAGAGTATTTTTCCTCTGTAGATAATTATTTATCAATTAACAACCAATCGAGGAAAATTATGAATGTAGAAATTAAAAAAATGCCAAAACTTCACCTTGCTTATGTAAGTCATAATCAGGGCTATAATTCAAAGGTTGGAGCTGCTTTTGAAAAACTGTGCCGGTGGGCCGGCCCAAGAGGTTTAATAAAAAAGGATTCTATCTTTTTGGGTATTTCTCTTGATAACCCTGATATTACTCCTCCGGATAAATGCCGCTATTATGCAAGTATGACTATTCCAGAAGGTGTTGAAGCTACAGGGGGAATTGGAATTCTTGACCTTCCTGAATTAAATTGTGCTGTATACAGGTATGAGGGATACCAGGATGGAATTGAGCAAGCATATAACGATGTCTACAAGAACTGGCTACCCGAGAGCGGTTATCAGCCCGATGATTATCCTTCTTATGAGATATACCTGCGCGATCCAAATGAGGAACCAAAAGGCTTCTTCGTCCTTGAGGTCTGCTTGCCTGTAAAACCTTTGTAAACTATTGTATTAATACAATTTCTTTAGCTATAATAGCGAAAGAGAATTGCTTAAGTGGCTCCTTGCTCACTATAAGAAATCTCTTTCGCTTCATTATATTTGTATCATTATATTTGTGCCTTTCATTCCAAAAGGAAAAATAGCTTTTGTTATCTTCTCTAAATTGGGTATATTTTGGAAAAATTATTCTGACCTTATGAAAATATATAATTACCTTTTAGATACTATTGAATGTAAAGGTGCTGCATATCTGATACTTATTGATCCGGATAAGATTGCTGGAAATAAACTTATCAGTTTTGTAAAGAAATGCGAAGAAGCTGGAGTTGATGGACTGCTCATTGGCGGCAGCTTGATGATGAACGGAAATCTTGCAAAGACACTAACTGACATTAAACAAAATTGTACACTTCCGGCTATTGTTTTCCCTGGTGGTGAAAGTCAGGTATCTCCAAATGCAGATGCCATACTCTATTTATCACTTATAAGCGGTAGAAATGCAGAGCATCTGATAGGAAAACATGTTCTGGCTGCCCCTTTGATTAAGCATTTCGGAATTGAACCTATATCAACTGGTTATATGCTCATTGAATCTGGCTCTGTAACGACAGTTGAATATATTAGTGGCAGCCGTCCTATACCTCGTAACAAACCTGAAATAGCAGCTGCAACTGCTCTTGCTGCACAGTTCCTCGGTATGAAATTTATTTACCTGGAAGCTGGTTCTGGTGCAAAACTTCCTGTCCCAGATGAAATGGTCGGATGTGTTAGCAGCTTACTGGATATTCCTGTTATTGTAGGAGGCGGAATAACTACTCCACAATGTGCTAGAAAAAAAGTTGAATGTGGTGCTAAAATTATTGTGACAGGTAACTATTTTGAAGATGAACAGAATTGGAATTCTTTAACTGAGTTCTCTAAGTCAGTTCATGTTAAACTTGATTCATAATTTATTATATTAAAAGTGAAAATATATATCAGAATAAATCTATTTTTTTAGGATGTAAATGTGGATAAATTAAAATTTATAAATGATTCTCTTGTTGAAAGCTCAGAGACAAAACTAAAAATTTTGCAAATGTGCAGCTCTGATATCCTCTCTGCAGTGGATCTGCTTAGAGAAACCTTCAAAAAAGGAAAGAAACTTCTGCTTTGCGGCAATGGCGGAAGTGCGGCTGATTGCCAGCATATTGCAGCCGAATTTATGATAAGGCTCTCTCACGATCTGGATCGCAGTGCTTTGCCTGCAATTGCCCTTACCACCGATACATCCAACCTTACAGCAGGTGGCAATGATATTGGTTATGAAAATGTTTTTGCAAGGATCATTGAAGGAATTGGCAACGAATCAGACTCTCTGATTGCAATCTCTACAAGCGGTAATTCTCCGAATATTATAAAAGCTGTTCAAAGAGCAAAAGAAAAAAAGATGACAACAATTGGTTTTTTGGGCGGAACGGGAGGCAAGCTGCTTTCTATGGTGGACCTGCCTATTGTTATTCCATCTAATAACACTCAGAGAATTCAGGAAGGGCATATTACAATTGCTCATATTATTTGCGAATTGGTCGAAAGAGAACTTTTCGGGAAGTGATCCTTTTTTAAGGAAAACTTCCTTTTCTGCCCTTTCTATATTTCTAATCATCTATTCTTACGTGTCCTGCCCCCAGGTTTTTTTTCATTCCATTTGATCCTCGGGTTTGATATTTATTACTTTATAGTTATTCGTTTTTAATTTATATTGTTAGAAAATTCAAATTGAGGGAAAAATGACATCTGATATTGAAAGGATCAAAGCTGTTTATTCTGAATTGAAAAATAAAATAGACTCTGTTAAGAAAAATCTTGGCAGACCGATGACTCTGACCGAAAAAATATTATATACTCACCTGAGCAAACCTTTAACAAGGGAATTCAAACGGGGAAAGGACTATGTAGAATTGTCTCCCGATCGTGTCGCTATGCAGGATGCAACAGCACAAATGGCACTGCTTCAGTTTATGCATGCTGGAAGAAAGACGGCAGCTGTTCCTTCGACTGTACATTGTGACCATCTTATTCAAGCTAAGGTCGGTGCCGAGGATGACCTCTTAAGATCTAAAGAGGAAAATAAGGAAGTATATGATTTCCTTGAAAGTATTTCTAGAAAATATGGCATTGGCTTTTGGAGACCAGGAGCAGGAATAATTCACCAGGTCGTCCTTGAAAATTATGCTTTTCCCGGTGGAATGATGATAGGTACAGATTCTCATACTCCTAATGCAGGTGGACTTGGGATGATAGCTATTGGAGTTGGAGGCGCTGATGCTGTGGATGTAATGGCTGGAATGCCTTGGGAACTCAAATGGCCTAAGATCATTGGCGTTAACCTTACAGGTAAACTTAATGGTTGGACTGCTCCTAAAGATATTATACTGAAGGTTGCTGGAATTCTTACTGTAAAAGGTGGTACAGGCGCTATAATAGAATATTTTGGAGAGGGAACTAAATCAATCTCATGTACGGGTAAGGCAACAATTTGTAACATGGGGGCAGAGGTAGGAGCAACAACGTCAGTCTTTCCCTTCGACAGTAAAATGGAAGATTATTTAAGAATAACAGAACGCCAGGATGTTGCTGATCTTGCCAATGGACTTTCAGAATGCCTTAGGTCAGATGATGAGGTACTTAAAGAACCTCATAAATATTATGATATGATTGTTGATATTAACCTTGATGAGCTTGAACCACACCTTAACGGTCCTTTTACTCCTGATCTTGCATGGCCAATCTCAAAGATGAAAGAAATCGTTAAGGAAAAAGATTATCCTGAAGAAATAAGCGTTGCTTTAATTGGAAGCTGTACTAATTCAAGCTATGAAGATATTGATAGAGCTGCAAGTATTGCCAGACAAGCTCTTGATAAAGGCCTTAAAGCAAAATCTAAATACACTATTACACCTGGTTCTGAACTTGTAAGGGCTACAATTGAACGTGATGGTCAGCTTGAGGTCCTTACCGAATTTGGCGGACTTGTACTTGCTAATGCTTGTGGCCCCTGCATAGGTATGTGGAAAAGAATGGATATCAAAGATGGCGATAGAAATACAATTGTAACATCTTTTAACCGTAACTTTGCTAAACGCAACGATGGCAATGCTAAGACTTTAGCCTTTGTTGCTAGTCCTGAATTAGTTACTGCCCTGGCAATCGGTGGAAAATTGACCTTTAACCCACTTACTGATAAAGTAAAAAATGATAAAGGAGAACTAGTTAAGCTTGATCCTCCTAAAGGCAAGGAATTGCCTGCTAATGGTTTTGTAAAAGGGGATTTGGGATTTGTAGCTCCTGCTAAAGATGGGGCAGGCGTGCAGGTTGTCGTAGACCCAAAGAGTGAAAGACTCCAGCTTCTTGAACCATTTAAGCCTTGGGATGGAAAAGACTTTATTGACCTTCCTGTTCTACTTAAAGCAAAGGGTAAATGTACAACTGATCATATTTCAATGGCTGGCCCATGGCTAAGATTCCGCGGCCATCTCGATAATATTTCTAATAACATGTTCATTGGTGCAATTAATGCTTTTACTGATAAAGCCGGAGAAGTAAAGAATTTATTTACTGGTGAATATAAGCCTACGCCCGAGGTTGCAAGAGACTATAAGGCAAGAGCAATAGGTTGGATTGTTGTTGGCGATGAAAACTATGGCGAAGGTTCAAGCCGTGAACATGCTGCTATGGAACCAAGATATCTTGGCGGTAAGGCAATTATTGTTAAAAGCTTTGCCCGTATTCATGAGACTAATCTTAAAAAACAAGGGATGCTTCCACTTACCTTTACGAATCCTCTTGATTATGACAAGATCCAGGAAGATGATAGGCTTAGCATTATTGGCCTTGGAGAACTTGAACCTGAAAAGCCGCTTAATCTCGTAATAAAACATTCTGATGGAACTAAAGAAGAAGCTAGTGTTCAACATTCGTTTAACATGGGACAAATTGAATGGTTCAAGGCCGGCGGAGCATTAAATCTTATTGCTCAGTCACAGAAAGACTAAACCAGAGAAATGATCTGAAATTTATTTCTAAATTCAATGTTTAAAATGAAGAAGTCCCGGTTACTTTAATAGCCGGGACTTCTTTTATTCAAAACAAATTAATTACTTCTTAGCACCTAAAATAGCATCTTTAGCAGCTTTTGCTACTCTGAATTTCAATACTTTCTTAGCTGGTATAGTTATAGCTTCGCCTGTGGCGGGGTTTCTTCCTTGCCTCTTCTTACGGGCAACGATAGCTAATTTCCCCAATCCAGGGAATACAAATGATTTCTTGGCTTCTTTGTAAGAAAGGGAAACAAGTTCTTCTAAAAACTGGCTTGTTAATTTCTTTGTTGTGCCTGTTTTTTTAGATAGATGTTCAATGATCTGTGCCTTTGTCATTGGTTTTGCTTGTGCCATTTTGTATCCTTTGTTTTGTTGTTGTATAAAACACGTGGCCAAAATAAATATTTTTTAGTTTAAAGTAAATTATTATTTACTTAATCTATATGGATTTTAATCAATATTTTCAATAAAAAAAACAAATTTGCTTAATTATTATCCATGTTTTATTATAGCTTTGTGATCTTTTCCATTTCTAATCGATATTTTATGTGCACTAGACCTCCTGCTGAATGCTACATTTTATTTTGCTGCTTTTCTTTTTATTAGTATTTTTAACAACAGTGTTAACTAAAGAGATATTTTTTCCCCAGATATTATGAAACATATTTTTTTATTGGTCCCGCTTTTTTTATTAGCTGATCTTTGCTTTGGACAAAAAGTAGATTCTTCTGCTCATCTTAAAAAAGCTGGACTAAGAGAGCATTCTTCTGCTCCTATTAAATCTTCAGCCCCAATTAAAATTGATTCTTTGCATTCTGCTAAGAGATCTGGAAATCTTGCAGCTTTTTCGGCAGATTCATTATCCAAGGATTCCGTATATAAAAATTCATTACCTAAGGATTCATTATCCAAAGATTCATTATCTGTTATAAAGGATTCAGCTTCTGTAAAGGACAGCGCAAAGGTTTTAGCTCCAATTTATACCGCTTTTAATCAGTTTTCTATCGGCGCGCTCCATGACCTGGATCATATGGTTCTGCGCGATCAAATACGTTTTAATGACTACAGAACTTCTGGTGACTTGCTCGAACAATCCCAATTTACTTTCATACGTGATTTAGGTACACTTGGACAACCTCATGAGGTAAACCTCTTTGGAGCAGGATTTAATGAACTTAGCGTTATGAGAGATGGCCTGCAGATAAATGACAGACTTACAAATACATTTGACTTTAATAGTTTTCAAACAGAATCTGTTGATTCTGTCGAAATTCTTCCCTTACCAAGAGGCTTCCTTTATAGCTCATTTAATAATCAGGCTGCTGTCAATTTCATTTCAAAAGAGACCATTGCATTAAAGAAAAAAGCTGCTACTTATTCCAGACTTAGCTATTATCAGGCGCAAAATGGAGAGGCAATGGTTGACTTTATTTATGATTCTCAGTGGTTTCGAAGGCTATCTACTCAATTTGAAATTACAAATAAAACATATAATGATAACCCTCCACAACCAAAGAATGCCGATTACTCACTTTGGAATTTGGCCTTAAAGTTTAAGTATCTTCTCTCCAGGAATTTTAATCTTATTGCATCATATAATTATATTAAATCAAATATAGGATTATATGGGGGAATAACAGAAAAACAAATTGATTCAATAGGCTCACTTAGTAATCTGGATCTAAGAAATGCTGGTGTCTATTTTACAAGCCGCTATAAGAAAAACACTTCGCACAACTTTGTCTTCCAGCTAATCGGTAATACATTTGACGTAGATAAAACTGACCTTAAGGCATACTACTCTTCGGATCTTATGGAATTTAGGCAAAATGAAACAGATAGCCTGACAAGTCCCTATAGAATTTTTGATAATAACCGTTCAAAAGTATATGGATTATCTCTACGGGAGTTTATCGATCTAAGACCTTTAAGCTTCAATTTTAACGCCGACTATGAAGTAAATGATTTTAAGACTGATCTGTATTTGATTAATAGTAAGATAAATTCTTTTTCGGCCTCTGGTAACATGAGTCTCAGGCTTTCTGATAGCAGCCTAGTCCCGTCAGTGTTTGGGAAGTTTCTGAATTACGATGGAAAGTCATATCCTGGAGTTGGAGCCGATATTAAATATAATTATTCAAAAGGATTGATCTTTTATGCTGGTCTGTCACAATTCAGACAACCTTTTAGCCTTTATGAAGAGCAGTTCATCTTATCTGATAAGCTCTTTAATAAACCTTCCGAAGATTATAGAAAAATAGGGCTTTTTGAAGCAGGCCTGGAAATAAATTATAAGGGGCTCAAAAATTCTTTTTCAGTATTTCACCGTAACCTACAAAATGATCCATTAGCTGTTCTTAGCGGAAATGATACTGCAGGGACCTTCAGAACAGATGTGATCCGATATTCTGATATGAAATATTGGGGAATTGGTTCAAGCTTCAAATTCAATCTGTGGCGCATTTACTTCGAAGGCTATGGCGCATATTATTATAATGAAAAAGCTCAGATAGGCAAGTATAGATTGCCTGAATATGCTTTGCGAGGTGGAATATATTATCGTGATACTTTATTTAATGCGAATCTGCACCTCAAAACTGGTTTCTATGCAAGGTATACTGGCGTGGAAGATTATTACTCTTATGACTTTGAAACTCAAATGCGAGCCATCAGCAGCCGGGATCTGATGGCTCCTGGTAACACACTTAGAACTGTCAGTCCAACTTTGCAACTTGATTTTAAGCTAATAGCTGAAATTCAGCAAAGGGCAATCCTCTATTTTACATTAGAAAACCTTTTGGACAAAATGATCTATACGGTTCCATATTACTTCAGACCTGGTTTTGGTTTTAAGTTTGGATTCTCATGGGAATTTCTTAATTAGTGGCCTGTTATTCATTAGTTTTTGTTTCTTAGAAGTGGTTTAATAAAATTATTTCAGTGCTGCTATTAACATATAGATTTTACTATAGGGGCTTTTAGTGATGAATAAAAAAGTCGTTACAGTCTTTGGAAGCTCAATCCCTGTCTTTGGTGAAGAGCAATATGAGTGGGCCTACAAATTAGGGGAAATCTTTGCAAAGAATAATCTTGACTTATGTACTGGTGGAAATCTTGGCATAATGGAAGCTGTTTCAAAAGCAGCAAAAGAAAATGGTGCAAGGACCATTGGAATTACTCTTAAAGGATCTTTCGGAAACCACAATCAATTTATCTCAGACCATATCTCCTGCGATACACTTTTTGAACGTATCACTAAGCTTATTAATATAGGCGATGCTTATGTTGTTCTGCAAGGAGGTACTGGTACACTTCTGGAATTGTCTGCTGTTTGGGAATTAATGAATAAGAAAATATTGACTAAAAAACCCTTTGCATGCCACGGCTATATGTGGAAAGGAATCATTGAAACTATTGAAGAGCAATTAAGTAAAGAAAATAGAAAAACAGGTCTTATCAAATATTGCAGCGATATAGAGGAATGTGCAGACTTTATAGTACAAAAGCTCAATATGGTAAATTAACAAATCACTTTTAATATCCCCTAAATAGTATCTTTAGAAAAAGCGGAACCAAAATGTATTCCGCTTTTTCCCAAGTAAACTAAATTTTCCTAATATACTATACTAACTCTTTTATTTGCACAGTCTCACAAAGCATCTCTTTACTTTCCTTTGAATATGAAAAAACATAGATCATTATGGCAAGTATAACATATGCAGTTGTAAACTGGTATGGGATCACCTTCAATGCTGGTGGCAGAGTCCATGGGAGATACATATTTCCATCTGGAATAGCCGAGTGTATGATTCCAAAGAATGTTAGCCCTGCTAGGACCAGAAGGTATGTAGCCGACTGTTTTAGCTTTTTATCTATAAGCTTTGCAATAAAAGCTGCCCAAAGCATTCCTGTTAATATAAAGCCATTTCCCAGAGCAACCATGGTTAACATTTCAGGAATAGTCCTTCCTGGAGTAGTCAAAAGCTCATTGAACTTCGCGATAGGTACTACATCGGTATTACTTAACTTTATCTGAATTAATCTGGCAATAGTTGGAAAAATTGCAAATCCTATTGCTGGAAAATGCGCCGTGGGGCAGGCCTTGAATGCTTGCGACATAATATCAAGGGCCACAAAAATAAGTATAGGTGCTAATACGGCTCTTGGTATAAGTTCAACAATAAAGGAAACATAACCTAGCATTCCTCCAAGTCCAATAAATAGTCCTGTCAGTAAAGTATAACCGGCTCTGCTGCCCATTGCTTTATATGCAGGCTGACCTATATAAGGTGTTGTTTGTGCTACACCGCCGCAAAGTCCGGCTACTAATGTAGAAATAGCTTCTGTTAAAAGAATATTTCTTGTCTTATAATCATCGCCAGCAACCCTTGCACTCTCAGATACGTTAATTCCTCCTACAACAGTGAGTATTGCAAATGGAAATGCAATAGGCAGATATTTTAAGGCTTCAATAAAACCATTAACAAATCCTAAGGTTGGAAGGGGAAAACCATAGTGCAGTTCAAGTTTTGGCGCAACAAAGCTAGTCCCTAGTACTCCCATCGGAGCTAGAATATAATAAATGATAGTTCCAAAAAACACAGAAGCAAATACACCTGGAAATTTCCATGGAAGATTTATTTTTGCAACTAGCGTATAAAGAATTAGTCCAAGTGAAATAATTCCAACTATAGGTAAACCAAAAACATCTACTAAAGGACCAAAACCAATGAGCCCAAGTCCAACACCTGCCAAGCTTCCAAGCAGTCCTGCCTGAGGAACAATTTTTTGAACCCAATTACCTATAAAGGAAAATACTAGTTTTATCACACCTATTAAGACCATTGTAGCCATGCCTATATACCAGGTCATCATTGCTGCATCGTTCTCAGCCATGCCTTTTGCCTTTAGATATATAAATGCAGGCCCCAGGACAGTTAGTGCTATACCAATTGTAGATGGTGTATCCAATCCAAGCGGCATTGCTGTTACTTCTGAACTCTTTTTCTTCTTTGAAAGATTGAAGGCCATGATGGTGTAAACTATGTCTCCGAATAATACTCCAAGAGCTGTTCCTGGAAACATCTTTCCATATACAATATCAGCCGGATACTTAAATACAAATATTAGTACTCCTGCCAGAAAAGAAAGGACGGTAACATTATCGAACATTAATCCGAAAAATCCGTTCAGGTCCTCTTTGACAAACCAACGGTATTTACCAGAATATTTTTCCATAAGACTCCTCGGTTAACAGAATTGTTTGTAAAACTTTTTATGCTAAATGTAGGATGATTTTTAAGCAAGTTTTAATCTAAGAACCGAAATTATATTATAATTGATTCATTGTCAAATCTTGCTTGGAGAGTATAGTTCTGTGTGAAATTGAAGGTAAAATGAAGTTTTTCTAACTAACATTTTTTATTTCCTTTAAAAAAGAAGCCGCTGTCTTAAGTACCATTTCAACACTTAGCTCTTTTATACACTTAAATTTTACATCTTCTCTATGACATATTAGTGGCCGTGGAGAATAAAAAAAGCAAGGGGCACATTCAAGATTTAAGGAGACTATTCTATGCTCTGTATTCCATGGGTGAATATAATTTGTATTTGTAGGCCCAATTATAGCTATAACATTAAGCCTTAATGCAGAAGCAACGTGCATAAGACTGGAATCATTTGTAATAAAAAGATTGCAGCGTTTCATTATTGCAGCACTCTTTGCCAGATCCTTTGTCTCTACAACATATGCTGAATCTGAAGCTATTCCAGTTTTTACTTCATTTTTAAGTTGACTTTCCTCAGGACCTCCGAAAATTAGTACCTTAGCTCCATATTCTTTTATTAACTTTCTTCCAAGCTCAATAAACTTTTCGGGTTCCCATCTTCTTTTTATATGATTTTTTAGCGTAGCGCACCCTGGATGAAATCCAATAACAATATCGCTCTCAGCGATCCTGCTTTCCGAAAAAAATATTTTTGCTGCATCAATATCTTCTGAAATTAGAGGAAATTCAAGAGAAGGCCTTTCATTTAATTCTTTACCTGTAATTTTTTTACATAATAAAAGATTTTCTTCAACATTATGAAGCTTGTCGTTTTCCTTTATTCTGATATTATTCAGGAATGAAAGATTACTGCCGTTCATTCTTAGGTAGTCAACTGCAGCTCTTTTTTTTGCTCCTACAAGAAAACTAAACAAATTGTACTCTTTTCTGTTGGCAGGATATACATTAATGCTTAGATCATACTGCCCCCGAAGCTTTAGAAGATATAAAAGAGACTTAGCAGCACCTTCTTTCATGAAATTGTAATAAAGAATGTTGTTTAGATTTTCATTCCTTTT
>JAUZPB010000001.1 GCA_030706145.1 Bacteroidota bacterium | reverse complement strand
GATCCTTATGTTGTAGTTGATACATTAGCAAAAGGCTTCTCATGCGAATCTTTAGGATGGAATCCTAGAAATGGTTATTTATATGCTGGATCAGGTTCAAATGGCGCTAAACCTCAGAGCGATCCTTCAATTCCTGGACTTTTCTGGCCACAAGCTACTGTTTTTACACACTATGGAATTGATGTAGCAACTAGAACTGTCAAAGATAGTATTAGCTGGGTTTATCCAGTCGCTGATGGTATAGAAATGCCTAGAGGTATTGCTTTCAGCGCAGATGGTAAAACTGCTTATGTTTGCGAATTCAATAACAGTAATGTTCCTTGCTTTGAGAGATTTGAGTATAAGAGTACTGGCGTAGAAAAAGAAAAAGCTGCTGTTGTTAATTCTTATGCATTGTCACAGAACTTCCCAAATCCTTTCAACCCATCAACTGAAATTAAATTCTCAGTTGCTAAGGCTGGATTTGTTACTTTGAAAGTTTATGATATGTTAGGAAAAGAAGTTGCTACTTTAGTTAATGAAAACTTAACTGCTGGCAGCTACTCAACACAGTTCAATGCTTCAAATCTTACTTCAGGTATATACATCTATCAGTTGAATGCAAATGGTAATGTATTGAGCCATAAGATGACTCTTTTGAAGTAATCTGAATAGATTCTTTATTTTACAACAAAAGCCGTGAGTAACGGCTTTTGTTGTATCTGTACAGGTATTCCTTTTTACAGAATTTATAGCTTGAATGTCCGATCTTGATAGTGTTTTAGTATATGTTGAAATAAGTATATTATTGAGCATTCCTCGATAAATATCTGCTCAAATGCTTACATTTAGATAATTATTCCCTCTTAGCCGCTCAGTATAAATTCTGTAGTCTTCAGATAATAAATAACTATTGCTGCAAAAATAATTATTGTAAAATGCCCATGAAAAAAAATATATACTTCCCGGTTTTAATATTTTCTCTTTTGATCTTCTCAAGTCAGATTTTTTCCCAGAGCTTTACAAAGAAATATGAGATGCGCGGTGTTTGGATTGCATCTCTTGGAATTGACTGGCCTAGTACAGTTGGAACAAGTGCCACAGCAATTGCATCTCAGAAACAAGAGCTTTGTACAATTTTTGACGCTCATAAAAAATATGGCCTTAATGCTATGTTCTTTCATGTCAGACCTAAATGCGATGCAGTCTATAAAAGCAATATAGAACCTTGGTCAGTATTCCTTACAGGAAAAGATGGACTTGCTCCTTCAGATCCAAATTATGATCCATTACAATTTGCCGTTGATGAAGCACATAAAAGGGGTATGGAGCTTCATGCATGGTTAAACCCGTTCAGAGCAAATTTTACTAATTCGGATCCTTCTGAAGCTTCCTCAATGAATGTAATTAATCAACACCCGGACTGGGTTATAAAATGTAATGAAACACAATACCGTTTCTTAAACCCTGGCCTGCCAGAAGTACGTGCATATGTTATTAAAGTTGTTATGGATATTGTAAGACGCTATAATATTGATGGTATCCACTTTGACGACTATTTTTACCCATATGCTGATTATGGTACATATAACGATGACGCTACCTTTAATAAATATAAAGGAACATTTACTGACAGATCAGCCTGGAGAATTAATAATGTCAGCCTTCTTATGCATGATATTAACGATAGCTTAAAGGCTGTTAAACCTTGGGTTAAATTCGGTATTAGCCCCCACCAGAGCCCAGGAACAAATGCTACAATTTACTGCGACCCATTCCAGTGGCTAAAAGGCGAATATGTCGATACTCTGGGTGTTGCTCATTCTGGAACTCCTTATATTGACTATATTTTACCGCAGCTCTATGGTGCTGGATATAATAATATGCTGCCTACCTGGACAAGCGCTGCTAACGGAAGACACCTGTACTGCGGAATGGCTTCTTATCTTTATTCAAGCACTTCAAAAGGTTTTACTCCAAAAGAAGTTGGTTGGGAGATTATGCAAAATAGAGCTGTCTCAACTGTAAATGGCGGCGTCTTTTATAATTCAAGCAGCTTGACTCCAGATAACATTGCAGGCTGTGCTGATAGCTTGATGCATAATTATTTCGTTTATCCTTCTATTACACCGAAAATGAACTGGATAGCTGGAAATAACACTAAACCTAACGCACCTGCTAACCTGAAACTGGAGAAAAATTCATCAACTGGTAAATATGAGTTCAAATGGACTAAACCTTCTGCAGCTTCTGATGGTGACACCGCTACGGTATATGTTGTTTATAGGTTCAAAAACAGTCCAACAGCAGCCGACCTTGAAGACCCTACAAATATGCTGGGCTATACAGGTCAAACCATTCTCTCTGAAGATGAATGCCACTTCTCTGTAACTAATGGTAATTACTATGTTGTAACAGCCTTTGACAGATATTCAAATGAAAGCTCTATGAGTAATATCATTCAGGCTAATGTATCTGACCAGATACCTTCTCAGGTCACTTTAACTTTACCAGTTAATAATGATAAGTCTCAGTCAACATTTGCTTACCTTAGCTGGACAGCTCCTTCACTTGCCAAAAGTTATCAGCTTCAGGTTGCAACCGATTCAGCCTTTACAAAACTTACAACAAATTACATGGAATTAAGACAAACAAGAGTTTGTGTCCTTTCAGTTTTACCTAATCAGAAATATTTCTGGAGAGTTAAGGCATATGGTATTGGTGGAAGTAGCCAGTATTCTCAGGTCTTTTCTTTTGAATCTGCTATTCCTGGTTTCCCAACTGGAGCTGAACCTTTGCACAGAAGTACTAATATCTCTTTAAATCCAACACTTAAATGGCTTAAAGAAGATAAGGCTACTTCTTATAGAATACGCGTTGGAACTAACTCTCTTATGACTTCAGGTATATTTGTGGATGCTACTGTTACTGATACATTTTATACTTTAAGCGGACTTTCTCCAAATAAAAATTATTACTGGCAGGTTAAATCCATTAATAGTATGGGACAGAGCGATTATTTTACTGTAATGGGCTTTAAGACAGGTACAGGCACAGATGCTGTTGATAAGGAAGAAAGTGTTTTGATAAAAGAATACAAACTTGACCAGAACTATCCTAACCCGTTTAACCCATCTACCAAGATTACTTATGCAATTGCAAAAGATGGTAACGTAAAGATTAGTTTATATAATGTCCTTGGAAAAGAAATTGCTGTTCTTGTTGATAAATTCCAGCAGGCTGGTCAGCATAGCTTTAGCTTTGATGCTGAAAAACTGGGCTCTAATATCACAAGCGGCATTTACTTCTATACTATTAGGTCTGGTAATTATGTCGCTACAAAGAAAATGATGCTCGTTAAATAGTAAGAAGCAAAGAGACTGGAAAATATCCAATCGTGATCAGATGATTAAAGGCATTCTTTACTAAAAATGTATAGAATGCCTTTTTTATGACAATGAATTTAAATTATGCAAAATAGGAGAAAACGTTAATAATACTTTTTTGCTTAAAAAAAGCAATTACTAATTCAAAGGAGAAAAGGTTTAGTGTTATGAAATCAAAATTCTATAGTTTTCTGATTATTACTCTGCTCTCAGCTACATCGATATTTGCACAGCAAAGCTATCCAAAAAGAGAATTTCGCTCTGCATGGATTGCAACAGTTACAAATATTGATTGGCCCTCTTCTAAAACAGATCCTGCTGCTCAGCGTGAACAGCTCATCGAAATTCTTGACAACCTGAAAAAAGCTGGCATGAATGCCGTTATGTTTCAGATCAGACCTGAATGTGATGCACTTTATAAATCTAATATTGAACCATGGTCGTATTATGTGACAGGCGAACAGGGAAAGGCTCCATCTCCTTTTTATGACCCTCTAGAGTTTGCAATCCAGGAAGCACATAAAAGAGGAATTGAACTCCATGCATGGTTTAACCCTTATCGCGCTGAACGCTCGGCAGGAAGTTATACTCTTTCATCAGAACATGTAAGCAAAAAACACCCTGACTGGATTCTTGCACTAGATAAATACCGCCTTTTAGATCCAGGCAAACAAGCCGTTAGAGACTATGTAGTAAGCGTTATAATGGATGTTGTAAGAAGATATGATATCGACGGTGTCCACTTTGACGACTATTTCTATGAAAGCAGTATTACTACTCAGGATGATAAAACTTTTGCCTCCGAACCCAGAGGCTTTACTGATAAAGGTGATTGGAGAAGAGATAATGTTAATCGCCTTGTTAAGGAAATAAATGATAGCGTTTCCTCGGTTAAACCTTATATTAAGTGGGGTATTAGCCCTCGCGGAATTTATCGTAATGGAATTCCTTCAGGTACAACAGGAAGTGATAACTACACAGCAATTTTTACTGACCCTGTTACCTGGCTGAATACAAAAAGTATTGACTATATTAATCCACAGCTTTACTGGGTCTTTGGTGGAAAACAGGACTACGGAAAACTTCTTCCCTGGTGGGCTCAGACAGCTGAAAATGCAGGTAGACATATGTATTCTGGTCATGCCGACTATAGGATCAAGGAATCTACCTGGTCATCAAGTGAAGTTCCAAATCAGGTTAGACTTAACAGGAAAACTTCAGGCTGCAAAGGAAGCGTCTTCTATAATACTTCCGAACTGTTAAGTAATCCAAAAGGTTTTCTGGACTCACTAAAAAATGACCTATACCTTTATCCTGCTCTTGTTCCTGGCATGGCATGGAAAGATCAAACTCCACCAAACCCTGTCAAGAATCTAAGGTTTGAAAGACTTCCTTCAACTGGAGTTTATTCTCTTGTCTGGGATGCACCAAATGCTGCTTCAGATGGTGAAATTGGAAATAAATTCGTTGTATATAGCTTTAATAAATCGTCGGTTAGCCAGACTGACCTTGATGATGCAAAAAACATAAAAGCACTTACAGGTGAACAAAACTATGTTCCGCAACAAACAGCAAATACTGGGTCGTTCTACCTTGTGACTTCACTCGACAGAAATAATAATGAAAGTACAATGAGCAGTATTGTCGAACTAAAACAACCACTTAGTCCAAAGACTGTTTTACCTGTAAACTATGCTTTAGATCAAAAGGATACTGTAATTCTGAAATGGAATTATGCTGAATTTGCCTCTGGCTATAATCTTCAGGTATCAACTGATTCTACATTTAACTCATCTTTGGCTGTCAACAAAAGCAACATGACAGATACTTTATTTGTTTTAACAAATATTGCAGGACAGCAGAAGTATTTCTGGAGAGTACAGGCCTCTAATACAACAGGAATAAGTGAATTTTCTCCTGTAAGCTCTTTTACAACAGGTTTTCCTTTGGCAACAAGCTTAGCTGTTCCTGCAAAGGGCACTGTTGATCTTCCTGTTACTCCTATACTGTCTTGGCTTAAACAATATAAAGCAACATCCTACCGTCTTCAGGTTGGGACCTCTTCAACTTTGTCTACCGGTGTTGTCCTGGACACTACAGTTGCAGATACTACATTCAAAGTTGCTGCCGCTTTGCAGTATAATAAAATTTATTACTGGAGAACAAAAGCTTTGAATTCTTTGGGCCAAAGCAGCTGGTCAGAGATCTGGGGATTTAAGACAACAACTGGATCTGCTGTTGATGATGGGAAGGAAATGGTTAAGACCTATAGCTTAGATCAGAATTATCCTAACCCGTTTAATCCTTCAACCAGAATTTCCTATTCACTTGCTGAAAATGGACACGTAAAACTGAGCATTTATAATATCTTAGGAAAGGAAGTTGCAGTCTTGGTAGATAGAGTTCAATCTGCTGGAACTCATAGCGTAGTATTTAGCCTTGACAAAAATGGCGAAACTCTGACAAGCGGTATTTATTTCTATACAATTAAATCAGGAAGCTTTCTCTCAACAAAGAAGATGATGATAATCAAGTAGAAATATACTATAGACTTATTTTTCTCTATTATATCATATAAAGAAACTTAAGCATATAAGGAAACTAAAGGCATTCTCAGCTACATTAAACTAGCATTTGAGGATGCCTTTTTTTATAAGCTTTTTTTTATGTAAAAGAAGCTGCCAGTCCTTTAGGCTATTGTGATCTCTTTTTCAAGATAAACATCTTGTATTAGATTCAGTAGTTTAATTCCATCTGCCATAGGTCTTTGGAATGCTTTTCTTCCTGAAATAAGCCCCATACCGCCTGCACGCTTGTTTATCACAGCTGTCCTTGCTGCTTCAGAGAAATCATTTTCACCCGTCGATGCTCCGCCGCTGTTTATTAGACCTGCTCTTCCCATATAATTATTAATAACCTGGTAACGGGTAAGATCGATTGGATTATCTGTCGTAAGATTCTTGTACATCTTCTCATCATATTTACCGAATTTTAATGCTTTGAAACCGCCATTGTTTTCAGGGAGCTTTTGTTTGATTATGTCGGCCTGAATCGTAACGCCAAGATGATTTGCCTGTCCTGTCAGATCAGCTGAAAGTGAATAATCTTTATCTGTCTTAAATCCCGAATTTCGAAGATAGCACCATAGAACAGTTACAAGTCCAAGCTCATGTGCAACCTTAAATGCCTCACTTACTTCAACAAGCTGCCTGTCACTTTCCTCGGACCCAAAATAAATTGTTGCACCAACGGCTGCTGCTCCCATATCATATGCTTGCTCAACGTCTCCAAACATTATCTGGTCAAATTTGTTTGGGTAGGTCAGAAGCTCATTATGATTGATCTTTACTATAAATGGTATCTTGTGTGCATATTTTCGTGATACTATCCCAAGTACACCTAATGTAGAAGCACATGCATTGCATCCGCCCTCTAAGGCTAATTTTACTATGTTTTCCGGATCGAAATACTCCGGATTTGGTGCAAATGATGCTCCGGCTGAATGCTCTATACCTTGATCTACAGGGAGTATTGATAAGTAGCCTGTGCCTGCAAGACGTCCGGTCTGAAAGATCCATTCAAGATTCTTCAGCACATTTATGTTTCTGTCAGAGTGATATAGCACACGTTCAACAAAATCAGGACCAGGTAAATGCAGCTGTTCTTTTGGGAAAACCGCCTTATAGCTTAAAAGCTTTTCTGCATCTTTACCTAGCAGTTTTTGAATACTTTCTAGCATTTTTTCCTCCTTTTATTGCCTTTTAGTGAACAACTTTTATTAAGATAAAGATTTTTAGATGAAAAAGTAAAAGTTAGGAGGACCTTTTTATTTATCTTTTGCCTTTTTACTTTTTGCTTTTTTACTGATATTTACATTCATGAATTATAAAGTTGTCATTTTTATATTCTTCGTCTTTGGTTTTATAAGCGCACTTAGGGCTCAAACCGGCGATATATACAACAGGTTCAGGCTTGGACAAAGCTACGAGCAGGCTGGCGACTATCAGAAAGCCAGGTCAATTTATGAGGACATCTACAGGCAGCAGCCTGATAACCCTCAGTTTTTTGAAGCACTAAACAGGATTTATGTCCAGCTTAAAGAATATGACGCTTCTATTGGTATTATTGAACATAGGCTTAAAGCTGTCCCTCAGGATATAAACTTGCTCGGGATGCTTGGTGCGACTTATTATCTGAAAGGCAATGAGCCTAAGGCCTATGAAATTTGGGATGATGCTCTAAAGGCTTTCCCTGATAAACCTATGGTCTACAGGGTAATTGCCAATTATGCAATTGAAAGAAGAGCCTTTGATAAGGCAGTCGAGATCCTTCAAAAAGCCAAGGACCAGTCAAATGATTCTTTTAGCTTCTCTCTCGATATAGCCAATATCTATGCAATGCTTATGAAATACAAAGAGGCTGCTGAAGAATTAGCTATGATTTTAGCGAAAGATCCAACTCAGCTTTCTTTGGTCCAATCCCGCCTTTCGGCATATATCAATAAACCTGATGCCCAACAACAAACTATCCAGATAATGGAACAATGGGCAAAGAAAAACGATAACGTAAATTTCTATCTGCTCTTAGGTTGGCTCTATATGGAAGGGGATAATTACCAAAAGGCATACGATACTTATCTTAAAATTGATGAAATGACTAAGAGTACTGGTTCGGAACTATATAATTTTGCTGAAAGGGCATTAAAGGATGGACATTTTGAAGAGGCCTCAGGAGCTTATAAAAAAATATTTACCTCGTACCCGAATTCTCCTTTTTCTCCAGGTGCAAAGATTGGCTATGCAAAAACCTTAGAATCAGCTGCCGATAAAAGAAATAATATTGAGGCTCTTAACTGGAAACCTTATTCAAGCGGGAAAGCTGAAAATACAAATGACTATCTGGATGTAATTAAGGCATATGAGGATCTGATTAAACAATATGATGGATTAGAGATTGCAAATGAAGCAACATTTAGGATCGGAATAATAAAATTAGACAGATTGAACGATTCTAAAGGGGCAGAAGAAGCTCTGAAAAAAGTAGTTGACTATAGCAGGATCTCCCCATTTACAGTTCCGGCTTTCAGTAAACTTGCTGAGATTTCCATCATAAGAGGGGATTTGGCTCGTGCTTTAGATTACCTTGATAATACATTGGAAAACCCCAGGGTCTCTTCCTCAGATAAAAACCTGGTCTCATTTATGAAAGCTAAAATTCAGTTCTGGAATGGTAATTTTTCCGGGGCTAATGAGCTTTTGGAGACTGTCGAGACAAATTTTAACGAAAACTATACGAACGACGCAATTGAACTTTCACTTTTAATAAATACTACTAAATCTGATTCTCTTAGCCTTTCTCAGTTTGCTGAGGCTGATCTTATGGCATTTCAGAAAAAATTTGCCGCAGCTGCTGATATTTATTCCAAACTTTCTAAAAATGAGAATCTTCTTACTATACGCGATCTTTCTGCCTTAAGATATGCAGAAATGATTTTGGCTTTGAATGATCTTCCAAATACCGTAAATTTGCTAACAGAAATTTCAAACCAAAGTGAAAAAAATATATATGCCGATAAAGCAGTTCTTCTGCTTGCAGAGGTCTACCAATTTGGCTTAAAGGATGCGGCTAAAGCAATCGATTCTTATGAGAAATTGCTTGCAAAATTCCCAAACTCCTTATATCTTGATGAAGCCAGAGAAAATATTAATGAACTGAAAAATAATCCGAGTAATAATTTATGAGTAAAAAGACAAATAACAGGTCTGTTAAATGCTCCTTCTGCGGACGGGACGGCAGTGAAGTCTCAAGCATGGTTGCAGGTCCTGATGTTTATATCTGTGATATTTGTATCTCAACTAGCGTTGACATTCTTAAAAATAACCTTGCTGCATATTCCGGAAAAACAAAAAACGACTATGTGCTTACCCCGGAAATGATTAAAAAAAATCTGGATGAATATGTAATAGATCAGGAAAGAGCTAAAAAAGTCCTTTCCGTAGCCGTCTACAACCATTATAAAAGAGTACAATCCAAATCAACTTTTTTCGAACTGGACGATGTTGAAATTGAAAAAAGTAACATACTCCTTATTGGACCTACTGGAGTAGGAAAGACTCTTCTTGCACAAACTCTGGCAAAGATACTGGATGTGCCTTTTGCTATTGCTGATGCTACTACATTGACTGAAGCCGGATATGTCGGCGATGATGTGGAAACTGTTCTTGTCCGCCTGCTTCAGGCTGCCGACTATAACCTTGAAAGAGCTCAAAAGGGAATTGTTTACATCGATGAAATTGATAAAATTGCCAGAAAAAGCGAAAGTACTTCAATTACTAGAGATGTCTCTGGTGAGGGCGTACAGCAAGCTCTCTTAAAAATTCTTGAGGGTACTGTCGCTGGTGTTCCCCCAAGAGGCGGCAGAAAACATCCCGAACAGAGCCTGATAAATGTTAATACAAAGAATATCCTTTTTATTGTTGGTGGAGCCTTTGCCGGCGTTGAAAATATTATTGCTTCAAGAATTAACAAGAACAAAATGGGCTTCGGTTCTGAGATAACTGGTAGCCATGATATGACTCAGGATGACCTTATTAGCCTTGTTCAACCTGACGATCTTCTTAAATATGGCTTGATTCCAGAGCTTATTGGCAGACTTCCTGTCTTGGCCCCACTGCAGTCTTTATCTAGAGAAGCACTTAAAAATATACTTACTGAACCTAAAAATGCAATATTAAAACAGTATAAAAAGCTTTTCTTGATGGAAGGCGTTGAGCTGGAATTTGATCCTTTTGCTGTTGATGCCATTGTTACTAAGGCAATTGAAAGAAAAACTGGTGCAAGAGCACTTCGCTCGATTGTAGAAGACTTCCTCTTGGATATTATGTATGAGCTTCCATCTATGGAGAATGTAGATAAATGCATCATTACTAAAGATACTGTACGTGATAATGCAAAACCTATTTATATAGAAGCAGACAGAAAATCAGCTTAAGATCACAATTAAATATTTCTTGAAAAAGTCCCGCCTTAATTCGGGACTTTTTTTTGCTTATGGTTGTATAAATATATTATTGTTATATTTAAAAAAATATCTGAACTATTAGGCACTTTATTATTAGGCATTTTTCATAGCAATTGCCAGCCCTCACAAAACAAGGGCGTCTTTTGTGGGGAGACTATCCCATATTTGATTTATGAAAGCTAGTATTATGAAATACATCATATTTTTTATCCTTTTGGTTTTTACAACCATACTTTCAGCTCAATCAAAACTGCTTATCTATATGGATCTGCAGCAGACTGACCATCTTAAAGCTTATGGCATTACTTTTAATGCTTTAAGAAATGGGGCAAAAGCTGACTGGCTCCTTAACTATAGGGGCGGCTCCTTTATGCTCGACTTTACAGATGCCTTGGCTAATACATGTAGAATAAAAGGTGTGGCTTTCGATGAACTCTCTGCCTCTCAGGCTGTGGATATTTACAGGCTCGTCCAAAGCGAAGACCAGAATATGGAGGTCATGCACTTGGAGAAAGCTCCCAAAATTGCTGTCTATGTACCACCTGGCTTCAAACCTTGGGATGATGCCGTAACTCTTGCTCTTGAATATGCAGAGGTCCCTTATGAAAAGATCTGGGTAGATCAGATCCTTAAAGGTGAACTTCAGAAGTATGACTGGCTGCACCTTCACCATGAGGACTTTACTGGACAATATGGTAAGTTCTATGCTAGCTTCTCAGGGGCACAGTGGTACATTGATCAACAAATGCTATATGAAAATGAAGCTAAAAAACTTGGCTATAGAAAAGTCTCTGAAATGGAAAAAGATGTAGTTAAAACTATCAAAAACTATGTCTCTCAGGGAGGCTTCCTCTTTGCAATGTGCTCTGCTACTGACAGCTACGATATTGCTCTTGCTGCTGATAATGTTGACATTTGTGATAAAATGTACGATGGCGATGCTCCTGACCCGGATGCACAAAAAAAACTTGATTTTACAAAAACCTTGGCTTTTGAAAACTTTACTCTTGAGATGAACCCTTACGTCTATGAGTATAGCAATATTGATGTACAACTTCAGGAGATTGGTTCTGCACAAAATGATTATTTTACATTATTTGAATTCTCTGCAAAATATGACCCTGTCCCTACTATGCTTACACAGGACCATGTAAATGTGGTCCATGGCTTTATGGGACAAACTACAATGTTCCATAAGAATCTGATAAAAAAATCAGTTATTATTTTAGCTGAACGTCAGGGAACAGACCAGGTTAAGTATATCCATGGCAACTATGGCCGTGGAACATTTACATTCTATGGCGGTCATGACCCAGAGGATTATCAGCACATGGTCGGTAGTCCTCCAACAGATCTGAGCCTGTACAAAAACTCACCAGGCTATAGACTGATATTAAACAATATACTTTTCCCTGCAGCTCAGAAAAAGAAGCAGAAAACTTGAGAAAAACAAAATTGCTTTAGTTCTTTCCTTAACAAAGGTACACTTAACAAAGGTACACTTAACAAAGGTACACTTAACAAAGGGGCATTATAATTGAAAAAGATAAAATTTCATAACTCAAATGACCAGCTTATAATTGAAAAAATTGTCTGTGTAGGCAGAAATTATGCTGATCATGCAAAAGAACTTGGAAATGAAATACCTACGGATTTCCCCATAATATTTCTCAAACCGGCTTCAAATGTAATTTTCTCAGGGCAAAGTGTGATCCACCCTTCCTATTCAAATAATTTACACCACGAGACTGAACTTGTCCTTTTGATAGGCAAAACACTTAAAGATGCTTCTAACCTTCAGCAGGCAGAAGATGCTATTTGGGGCTATGCCGTAGGTCTGGATATGACGCTTCGGGATCTTCAGAATCAGGCGAGGGATAAAGGAGACCCTTGGACAATTTCAAAATGCTTTGATACGGCGGCCGTTCTTTCAGATTTTGTTCAAAAAAAAGATCACTTGCTTACAGGAAAAGAGATGATCTCTCTTAAAGTAAATGGTAAAATAAGACAAAACTGTGCACTCGATAAAATGATTTTTAGCCCGGCAGAATTGGTAAAATATATTTCATCTATTATGACTCTTGAAAAGGGGGATCTTATTTTTACAGGTACACCAGCCGGGGTAAGCAAAGTCGTCAAAGGCGACAAACTTGAGGCGGAAATTTCAGGAATTGGCAAAATTATGACGGAAATAGCTTAACCTTAATTAAACAATTTCTTCTGGCAATAGCTGCGCAAAAAACTCTAAGAACTGGCTCTTCAAAAAGCATTGGCTCTTCAAAAATTAGCTTTAGATAACAGGAGGCATCCTCTCTGGAAAGAGAGAATTGTTTCCTGTTGCTGCACTACAAGATTTCTCCACCTGCATATTAAACCAAAAGTATATATAGGAAACTGATTAAGCTGTTTTGTCTGTTAATTAATTATTAGTTATGTGTTTTTATCCTGGTTAGTCTTTTAGTATTACTTCGCACAAACAGGTAAAAATGATGCAAAAATAACTTATTGTACGTCTAATGTAATGGATTTGAAAGTTTATAGTGACTGTTGAATTATTTCAAAGATGAATTAAATTATTATTAGGTACTCTGGCAGAATTATTTAGAACTATTTATGAAGAGGAAATCTTGAAACGTCCAATTGCCTTTGGAATCTTGATCCTTTCTTTTGATCAGCTGCTAAAATGGTACTTCCAGACTTACTTTGCAGGTAAACGCCTCATGCTGCTTGGTAACTGGGGGTTTACTTATTTGACTAACCCAGGAATCTGGCTAAAAAAGGATATTTCTGATTCACTGATGCTGGCCATACAGATATATGCACTATTAGTATGGATATATGTCATCTTCATGCTTCGCTACTATAACATAAACTATCGCAGAAGTATTTATACTGACCTTGCATTTGGTTTTTTTACAGCAGCCATTTTCGGCAATGTGATCGTTGACAGACTGATCTTTGGATATGTACGCGATTTCTTCATCAATCCGATTGCCGTTTCAAACCTTGCCGATGTAAGCGGCGAAATTGCTCTGATACTTGTAGTAATTGAACTGCTTGCTTATACGAAGTCGCGATCTTTTATTAAAGTTCGGGTACCAAAGGAATAGAATGGATTTAGCAAAAGAACTCTCAAAAAAAAGCGATATCAACATAAAAAATGTATATAGATTTGTAGCATCAACCCTTCTTTGTGAAGCTGCAGGACTCATTGGCTATCTGTTTACCTCTCCTGCAATACCGACCTGGTATATTGATCTTGTCAAACCCTCTTTTAATCCTCCAATGTGGATATTTGGCCCTGTCTGGGTCTTTATCTATTTCCTTATGGGAATATCACTTTTTTTTGTTTGGAAAAGAGGAATAAAGGGGAGTAATGTCTTTAAGGCTGCATTTCTTTTCGCAATCCAGCTAATTTTGAATGTCCTATGGAGTTATATTTTTTTTGGCTTACATAATCCTCGTGCTGCACTTTATGAAATTGTTGTACTTTGGGGTGCTATTGCAATTACGATTGTAGAATTTTTCAAGATCCGAAAAGTTGCAGCATACCTTTTAATGCCTTATATTCTGTGGGTAACTTTTGCTTTAATTTTGAATTATTCTATTTGGCAATTGAATTACAGATGAATGAAAATACCTCGGGCAAAGAAGAGAAAATAATTACTTTAGTTGTAACAACTCTTAGCTCTTTCATTACTCCTTTTATGGCTTCGGCTTTGAATATTGCCCTGCCTTCAATTGCTAGCCAATTTAATATGAATGCAATCTTGCTAAGTTGGGTGGCTACATCTTATCTGCTTTCAACTGCAGTTCTTCTCGTCCCACTTGGAAAGATAGCTGATATCTTTGGTAGAAAGAAAATTTTTCTACTTGGCATTTCTATCTTTACACTATCGACCATAGGATGCGCTGTTGCAGTATCTTCCTTCTTTTTAATATTCTCCAGGATCATTCAGGGAATAGGGAGTGCAATGATCTTCGGAACAGCAATTGCGATACTTACTTCTGTTTATCCACCTGGCGAAAGAGGAAAGGCACTTGGAATTAATATAGCAACTACATACACGGGATTATCCATAGGCCCATTTCTAGGAGGTGTTCTTACAGAAAATTTCGGCTGGAGAAGCATCTTTATCTCAACTGTTCCATTGGGAATCATAATATTTGTCCTTGTGCTTTTTAGGCTAAAAGGTGAATGGGCAGAAGCTAAAGGCGAGAGCTTTGATTTTACGGGCTCTCTAATATTTATTCTTATGTATATTTGTTTAATGTTTGGCTTTACACTTTTGCCTTCGTTTAGTGGAATATTGATTGTTCTTTCTGGACTTGCCGGGCTTTTTATTTTTGTAAAGTGGGAGAGTAGAATTGCTTATCCGGTATTTAATATACTATTGTTCAGAAAAAATACTGTCTTTGCTTTTTCTAATATAGCTGCACTGATAAACTATAGTGCCACCTCAGCTATAGCATTCCTTCTTAGCCTTTATCTTCAGTATGTAAAGGGGTTAACGCCTCAGAGTGCAGGATTTGTACTGGTCTCACAACCTGTTGTCATGGCTCTTGTTTCTCCTTTTGCAGGAAGATTATCTGATCGTATTGAGCCACGTATATTGGCTTCTCTTGGAATGGGAATTATTGTCCTGGGGCTTTTATTGCTGTTTTTAATTGGCAGCTCTACACCTGTTAGCTTTATTAGCTTTGCTCTTGTATTACTCGGACTGGGATTTGGTTTGTTCTCATCTCCAAATACAAATGCTATTATGAGTTCAGTTGAAAAGAGGTTTTACGGAATAGCCTCTGCTACACTTGCTACAATGCGCCTTAGTGGGCAGATGTTAAGCATGGCTATCTCGATTATGGCTTTTTCGGTCCTTATTGGCAATGTCCATATTAATCCTTCAAATTTCGAACTGTTTATCTATTCTATTAAAATTCTTTTTGCCGTTTTTGCCGCTTTATGTTTTGCCGGCGTTTTTGCCTCACTGGCAAGGGGAAAAATGCGATAAGATACTCTGACCATTATCACACTTCTGATCCCTTGCTTTTTGCCCTATAATAAAAGACAATAAGGACGATGATCTGGCATATTCAATATAATCGATGAAAATTATGTCAGAAAACCAACTTACCTCTGTCTTAAATTTGTTTAATATTTCCATTGAAGAAATTTGCCGTATGACCTCTATTGAGGAATCAGATCTATATAGGCTCTTAAGCCATTCAATCGAGCCTGATTGCTATACCCTGGAGAAGTTATCAAAGATCCTTTGCCTGTCACAAAATGATATTCTAAGTCTTATTAAACTGGACAAAAAGAGATCTGAAAATGTTGTACTCTATCCGGTCTTTACTTCTTTTTATAAACCATTTTATGTTTTTGACCTTTGTGCATTCGAAGATACAAAAGGCATATCGTTAAATAAATACTTTTCATTTATTCCACGAGACTTAAATGCAAAATATCATTTGCTTTGCGGAGAAATAGTAATCTATGATAGCAGAAGTACAAATTTATTTAATGGCAATTGTCCTATTGATATGATTAGACAATTTTCAGAAGAAGAATATATTGCAGATTTTAAGAGATCCAGCATTATTAGAGTTACAATTAGTCTTTAAGAATTATTTATAGCTCAGAAGAATACTTTTTGATTTGCAAATTATATTTAGTTTATATAAGAATTTTTGAAAATTATTTGCTTACTATTGTGTTTAGACAAATAATATTTTAAGTTAGAAAATCCATAGGGTCATAAAGCAATTTAGATTTCACCTTTGTCTTTTTCTTTCCCAGGAGAAGAAAATATGAAAAGACTGAATGTTGGCTCCTCTAACAAAATTCTTGCTGGAAAACTTGAAGATTTGTTCTCTGGTAAGAGAACTGATCTTAAGTCGTTATTACTTGAAGTACGGGGCGTTTTAACTGATCTCCAGACTCAGAACGAGGAACTTAGAAGAGCCCAGATACAGTCTGAAGCATTAAAAAGGAAATATCTTGATCTTTTTAACCTTGCACCTGTCGCCTACTTTTCAATGGATATGGATTTTGTTGTAAAGGATGTTAATTCAACTGCTGAAAAACTTCTCCGCAGAAAACGCAACAGGATACTTCATCATTCTTTTGCTTCGATTGTTACTCCACTATATTTAAATGTTTTCTCATCTTACAAACAAAAGATAATTTCTACAAGAAAAAAACAAAACTGTGAATTAAAACTAAAACGAGGCGACGGAAAAGAGTTCTATTCTCTTCTGGAGAGTGTCCCTGTCTTAAATGAAAATGGTATGATTGTAGAAATACATACCACTTGTATTGACATTACAGAACGAAGACAGAGCGAATTAAAAAAACAAGCTAAACTAATTCAAACCTCTGTTGAAAATATGCTCGATCCATTTATGATCCTTAGAGCTGTTAAGAATGCTCAAGGTGAAATTGCCAATTTTACATTTGAATATATTAATGAAGCTGGCTGCAAATCGAGTAAAAGAATAAAAGAAGAAACAATTGGTAAAAAGATACTTGAGATATTTCCTGATTTCAAATCTAATGGACTTTTTGATGAGTTCTGTAAAGTCTTTAGAACTGGAGAATCCAGCACTTTAAAGACACACTACGTTGCTCCTGCTGAGAATGGAAGTGGCTTTTATGGTTTCTTTGATATGCGTATTAACAGACTTAACAGCGGCGTTGTTGTTACATGGCGCAACATTACTGAAAAAATTAAAGCTGAAGAGAGAATATCCTATCAATCCCAGCTGCTAGCTAATGTTAGCGATGCAGTTATTGTAACCGATGAATCACTTAATATAGTCTCCTGGAATAAAGCCGCTGAAAATATTTTCGGAATAAAAGCTGTCGAAGTCTTAGGTATTAATATCTTTGAGATTAATTACGATATCTCGAATCCTGAAAAGCTTGAGGAGAAATTTAGGCACCTGAAAGAGAAAGGATATCTCTCTACACAGGAAATTTTTTATTCACAGGACGCTTCCAGAAAGATTCTTGACTCTGTGATCATTGCAAACTACGATTCTTCTGGAAATATCAAGGGATTCATTGGCATTATTCGCGATATAACTGACAAGGTCAAAGCTGAGGAACAAGTCCTAAGAGAGAAAAAAAGACTCGAACTATTAACTGAAATAGCTGAAATATTTGCAAGTGTTACTGTCGATATTAAGGCAGTAGCTAACTATACGACTCAAAAAATATCAGATTCTTATGGTGACCTTTGCATTATTCATCTTATATCAAAAGATAAACCAGAATTTGAAACTTTAGCTTTCCATCATCCCGATAAAAAAGCTATGGATTTTTTGGCCAAAATGTTTAGCTCGGATCCTATGTCAATTGGTGAGGGAGTAATTGGAAGAGTAATTAAAAGTGAGCAGCCAGTGTTAATACCCACTATCAATTCTACCGAAGATATTGCTGATATTAAAACTGGTTATGTGAAATATATGGACAAATTTGGGCTCTCTGCTTTCTTAGGCGTCCCTATTATTTGTCAAAATAGTATTATAGGTGTCTTAAGCCTCTTTAGAAGCAGGAAAAATGAATCATATTCAATTGAAGATCAGGCTTTAATGCAAAATGTTGCAAATAAGGTTTCCCTTGCCCTGTCAAACCACAGATTATTTATTGAAAAACTAAATGAAATTGAAGAAAGAAAGATTGCACAGGATGCTCTTGCCTCTCAACAGCAACTTCTGCAGAGTGTATTGGAGACTATCCCCGTTGGAGTCTGGATCATTGACAAAGATAAAAACAAAATACTTACTAACGCGGCTGCAAGAAAGATGTGGAGCGGATTGGATCACTCTGACTTCAATGCCTCTGAAGAGTATAAGTCATGGCCTGCTGAAGCTTCAGGAGAGTGCGTAGAACTTTATTCGTGGGCTTCTGAAAATGCTCTAAATGGGGAAATATCCCTAAATGATGAAATCCTCATTCAATGCTTCGATGGCTCTTATAAAACTATTCTTAATTCATCTGTCCCAATTATTAAAAGCAATGGCCAGATCCAGGGTGCTATTATTGTTAACGTTGATATTACAGACAGAAAAAGCTACGAGGTCAAACTGCAACAGACATTAATTGAACTCGAACGATCTAACCGCGAACTTGAACAGTTCGCATATATTGCTTCTCATGACTTACAAGAGCCTTTAAGAATGGTCTCTAGCTATACACAATTGCTTGAAAAACAATATAAAGATAAACTTGATAACAGAGCTATCGAGTATATATCATTTGCTGTCGAAGGTGCAAAACGTATGCAATCGCTAATTATTGACCTCCTTAAATATGCCCGCGTCACAACAAGAGCTCAGGCCTTCGAAACTGTTGACTGTAACCTCGTTCTTAAAGAGGTTATCTCAGACCTTAAAATGGCAATTGATGAGTCCCAAGCTGATATTACATATGACAATCTTCCTGAGGTCAACGCTGATCCAACGCAAATCAGACAACTGCTTCAAAACCTTATCGGCAATGCAATAAAATTCCATAGCTCTAAAAAACCTTTAATTAAGATCTCTGCCAAATTTCAGAAAAATGAATGGATATTCTCTGTCGAAGATAATGGGATCGGAATTGACCAGAGACACTATGAACGTATTTTTATGCTCTTCCAAAGGCTTCATGAACGTGATAAGTATACAGGAACAGGTATAGGACTGGCTGTATGCAAGAAAATAGTCGAAAGACATGGTGGCAGAATATGGCCCGAATCACAACTAAATGTAGGTACTAAAATGCTTTTTTCAATCCCTGCTTAAGCATTCTACAAAGTATCTACTACTCATTCTGGTATTAACATATCCTCATGATTTCCATTAAATTAAAATAAATATGGGAATCTTCATGTCACGAAAAAGAAAAACCCTTAACCGTAAAGAACAAAGAATCTTAGCAAAGCTTGAGAAAAGCCAGCTTAAACTTCCATTTGCAGAAGAACAGTTTGTCCAAACTGCCTATGACCAGCAACTCTGCTCTAAACTTATTAGGCACTGTGAAGAAGGATATGGCTTTGTAGAATTTGCTGCAGAGTTAAATATTAGTATATCAACGCTTTATAACTGGGCTAAACTTTATCCGGAATTTTCTTCTGCAATGAAAATTGCTGCCTCAAAGCTGGAGGCTTTTTGGTGGAAGCTTGCTGAAGAAAATTGTAAAGCTAGATTTAATTTCCATATCTGGAAACAATTAATGATAAGAATTTTAAGCCTGCCAGGTGCTGAAACTTTGGCCTCTGGAGAGATTTTACAAGAGAATAATTTTGAATGTGGCGTTGTTATATTGCCTGAAATTAAATGTGGTCAAGACTATCAACTGATTGAAGAAATTAGGAAAGTTAAATTAAATGGAACCGATCTGGAAACCGCAACCGGTTCAAACTTTAGCGCTTGAATCTGAGTGCGATGAGGTCTTATTTGGAGGTGCTAAAGGCGGTGGCAAAAGCGATGTGCTTCTTTTTGGAGCTCTTCGCTTTATTGCACTCCCTTCATATAAAGCTTTAATTGTACGAAGAACGTTCCCTAGACTAAAAGAGTTAATTGACCGCTCAATGACCTTTCACGCTTTAAATGGGACTTACAACCGCTCTGAAAAACAGTGGAAATTTCCCTCCGGTGCGCAAATTGTCTTTGGTCATTGTCAAAACGATGGAGATGAATTAAACTATCAGGGACATCAGTATCATTATATAGGATTTGACCAGGTAGAGGAATTTACAGAGAATATGTTCAATATAATTGCAGCCTGTGGAAGAAAAGTTGACGATATCCCTGTCTACATTAGGTGCACTGCTAATCCAGGTGGGGTAGGGAAACACTGGGTAAAAAGAAGATGGATTGAAGGAAAAGAACCTAACAAAATATATGCGACAGAAACTTCACTTAATGGCAAACTAATCTTAAGAAAACAGGTCTTTATACCTTCTTCTATATTTGATAATAAAATCCTTCTGGAAAAAAATCCTGAATATCTTGCCTTCTTGCAAAAATTACCTGAAAAATTCAGGAAAATGTACCTGGAAGGAGACTTTAACACCGAGGATGAGCCCGATCAATTGATTACTAGTGAGTTGATAAATAACGCAAAAAAACATGCTAAAGAGTCTGCTAAATTAGGAGATATCTACCTTGGAGTCGATGTTGCAAGGTTCGGTGATGATTCAACTGAGATTGCCTTTATAATGAGCAATAGACTAATTAAAATTGAAACTTATAAGAAATTAGATATCAACCAGATCTCTCAAATAATTATCAGAAAAATTCGTGAGGAAAAGATCAAACCATTTAATATTGGTATTGATACTGTTGGTCTTGGTGCAGGAGTGTATGATATAATTAAAAGTAATGGATTTTCTGTAAATGAGATAGTCTCCGGAAGTTCTCCGATTACATTAAGAGGGGATTATTATAAATTCAGAAATCTAAGAAGTCAGATGCACTGGCATTTCAGGGAAAAATTAAGAACTGGAATTTTCTCTTTGGGAATTGAAGACAGTGAATTTGAAGAGGAAGCATTATCAGTTAAATATGAGATATCATCTGAAAAGATGATTACTATTGAATCTAAAGAAGATATCAAAAAAAGGATCGGAAGAAGTACTAATAAACATGATGCAGTGGTATATGCATGTTTTGTGGAAATTATTCAGAATAATTTTAGGCCTCATATATATTAAAATATTCTCACATTTATTCTTCCTTTTTATTTTCTTTTGCATGGACATATGCATTTGATGCATAAAAGCCATAGGATATAACCATTATACCTGATGCCAAAGAAAAGGCAAACGACTCAAGTGAAAAATGATCCGGATGCAAAATTATTATGACTGTTAGCATGAGTATAAGATAGACTATCATACTGGTAAAAAATGCTATTAGCTTCCTTTTCCCATTTTGTACTGTAATCATTTGCTAACCTGTTTGTTTTTATTGAGAAAATTGTAATCATCCGAGAGCCTTTCTAACTCATTTTTATAGTTTACATAAAAACCATTGTGAAAATAGTTATGCAATGCAAGAACAAGTGCCTCATGCTTTATTTCTAAGTAATCTATCTTAAGCTGCAGCTGACAAATATTATCTTCAAGATGCTTTATATTTTTTGAAATTGTTTTTGAAAGAAACTTAAAGCCTGAAATAATAAGAGCTGCAGCTACACTTGAAACTATTCCACTTAATATTATTTGTATCATTGCACGCTATTCCTGAATCAGTTACATAGCTTTTTCTTAAAAGTTATTTCATCAAACCATGCTGTTCCTGTAGAGTTGTATAAAGATACGCGAATATCTACTGCATAATATCCTGTGTTGTTGAATTGAAAACTGAAATCCCTCCAGTCATTTGAACCTTTTAAATCCACATAGTTTGTCGTTGCTGCTATTGTTGTAAGATCCGGCTTCCAGAATATGCATGTAAATCGTGCCGAGCTAACACCTTCTGTTTTTATCCTGCAGCCCATTATATAATTGCCATTAAACTCTAATGGGACCTTACGTGAAATATAATAGGTCTGATTTGTATCGTCTGTCCTTGTGATCTTAACACATTTTTCCCCGTTGTATCCCTCTTCTCTGGGAAAGGAAACACTTCCATTGCCATTTAGCACTGTCTGCCAACCCAAAATGCCTTCATCTGAATTAAAGGAAAACCCAACATCAGGAAGAAGATTGTCGTTTGGAATAATGCTGCCTTTTGATTGATCATTAAACAGATCATATACTGTCCATAAGACTTTTAGTGCAAAGATATTTTCTGCTTTGGTAGTGTACATCCCCGTCTGCAAGCGGTTAGTTGTCCCATCCTCCTGATTGCCGCCGGCTCTTGCTGTCTTATAGCCCAAAGCCCTGACCCTTTCCATTACAAAACCATTGTATGCCGAAAACGGGTAAGCTACATGCTTTACATTTATTCCTTTTAACCTTTGCTCAAGAATCCTTTTTGAAATCACAAGCTCACTGTCAAGCTGTGCTGAGGAAAGATCCGTTAGATTATAATGATTATGCGTGTGGTTTTGAACATCAACACAATTCGAATCTACCATTTCCTGGATTTGTAACCAGCTAAGGGGACTGTAGCTTCTGGCCGGATCACCTGGAGGAGCACTCTGGTTTTCTATAAAGTAGGTGCAGACATTAAGTGTAGCCTTTATATGCCTTGATTTCAGGATAGGATAAGCTATCGAAAATATATCACTGGCTCCATCATCAAACTGCAGTATTATAGGTTTTTTAGGAAGTAAACTATTAAATGTATAGTAATTATAAAGGTCATCCATGGTGATAAATGTAAATCGAAAGGCCTGAAGAAAATCAATTATACCTGCAAAATTTGAAGGGGTCTGATGATAGTATATAATTGGGATCTTTCTGAAATCTGATCGTGGATCATATGTAAAGATAGTCTGTTTCTGATCAAACTTTGCCTGCCGATTACTGTTATGTAAGTACTGACCAAAACTGTTAAATAAAAGAGAAAAAAATATGATAATAAAAAGATATATCTTATTCATGGTTATCTTTTCTCCATTATTATTTGATTAAAAAGTCCGTTATAGGTTTACTGAACTATTATTCTGCGCTTTATTATTGAACTTGCTTTGGTTTTGATGAACCTGCTCTGAATATTAAGTATCAGGGACTCTGTACCAAACTGGCTTAAGAGCATAATTGAATTTTTAGGCAGGGGAGGTCTTTCTGAAAAAGAAATCCATAGTGTATCATTCGGATTTTCACTGTCAAGGTTTATTATTACCTGACGAGAAAGCATTCCAAAGGAAATTGAATCCCATTGTGTAGTAGAGTATGTATTACTTGTAAATACACCTCTGGTTTGCGGTAATATGGAATTAGAAAACATAAGAAGCAAATAGATCATAAATATGCCGGGGATTACTTTATCGTTCATGTTTGACCTTTTTAGTAATATTTTTCTTTATACTGGAATAATACTTCAAATCTGGCAATCAAATCGCCTTTCAAATTGTATGGCTTTGTCTCGGTTATTTCATATGCTATAAGCCCGAAATCATTCTGTATGCCATTGTATAAAAGGTCTTTAAGCTGCGAGGCTTTACTACTATAGCCATAAAGGCATTTTATTATTTCGTCGATGTAGCATTCTCTGAACTGGATATCCTCTTTGGATGGTGCAAAACAGTTCTCTGATTTTAGAAACAGTTTAAAAAGAACATACAGGTTCCTTAACTTGGTTTGGTTGCGGATAAGGGAGCTGTTCCGATTGATATTTGTACCTTGATATTCCATTACAGCTACGTCTCTAACTGAATAAATTGAGATCTGTTTGTTCAGAAGCCTGAATGATTCATCTGCAAAGAAAACTCCCTCAATGTCAATTGGAAATCCATCCTCGATCCTGATCCCAAGTAGATTCTCTCTTAGAGCTTCAAGAATTTTGTAGCGGTAATTATTCCTTATAAGCAAATTGCATAAATGTGAAAAATCACCGTATAGTTCTATGCCTGTCTGATTTATGCCGTACAATTTATCGTCTGTTTAATAGTTTTAATTTTTTTTGTGCTTTTCTTTCTGTTACTGCCTCTTAAGCTCTAACCATTCAAGAAAGCAGATCCAATGCATCGATATTTTATCTTCACCTGTGAGGACTATCTGAAGAGCTCCGTTCTCACAATCGGCCTGAACATTTACATCACAGTTTTGCGACAGGTCACTTATTCGTTCAATACTGACATTCCCAATAATCTGTGTGCTGGAGGGGCTATCTCCTCTTTCAATTAGACCTTTTACCTCGTATCCTACAGAAAGGCAAGGCCCAATAAAACTATTACCTAGTATAAATGCCTTAAAAAGATATGCATTATTATCTTCCAGGATTAGTTTGTTTTTTACTCCTCCAAGAACTTTTAACGAAAGCTCCGAGGCTGCTAAACCTATCGTATCAGCTTTTAGAATAAAACTTGAATACTGAGCATCTCCCTTTTGTGAGTTAAAAGAGTTTGCCCTGGCAACTTGCCCAATTAGTCTTGCCTTTGATCCACTCCCAAAAGCAAGCGTATTTTCATTTGAAGCTATATTTAATGATCCAAATACAAATGAATTTTCGCCAGATGAAATATTCTCAGATCCAATTACACTGGAGCTCTGCCCGGATGCGGTATTGTAGGCATTAGCAGCAAAAGAAAATGCTCCCGAAGCTGTGTTTGAACTTCCACCCGACACAAAGCTGCAGCTTCCAGTTGCACTTTGTGTCTTATCTGAACGCTGAAACTGGAAGTCAACTGCATTTTCACCTAAAGGCTCTGGGATAATATTACCATCTTCAATTGTTGAAATGACTCCATGTATTCCAGGAATAATTGCATCATAACTCTCTTTCGTTAGTGTAAGAATTAGTTTATATACTTTGCCTGTAATATTTTTTATTGTAGCATTTGTCCTTTCCTGGGCTCTAATTATTGTAAGTTTATCATTCTCTGATGCAATGACCTTAATTATTTCTTTGTTTGGATCATCTGAGGGATTCTTATAGTCGGTGAAGTTAAACCATACAAGATTAAATGGCCCTTCCAAAGCAGGATCTGGAAGCTTAAGGCTGTCGTTTGCCACAAGTGCAATCTGTGTGGCTATCGAGTCATAGCCTGCAGCTGGTTCAACTATACAAAAGTTTCTGATTGGTTGCACTGTTTTATTTCTTGTTTGTTTTTAAATTTTTGTTTTGCTTTGACCTATGTGACCAAAAGATTCTATACGTTTATCAAACGATATTTATTTATGACATTTTTATGGCGTGGAAGTTCATCTAAAAAAAACATTTTGAAAGTGCCTTGTTGGTTTGAAATAAGACCAACCCTGGAATCTCCTGATGATGAATTATTAAATAGAACCGTGCAAAGCTCAAGACAAATTAGCTTCAGATCTTCTGGTACTGGATTAAACCCACAGGTGTATGTAAACTGAAAATTAAAAATGCCTTCTTCAAAATTCTCTGCACGGTTGTAAATAACATGAAGTGAAGAAAAAAGATACTGCTCGATCTCTCCAGGAGTATAATAGTCTGTAAAAGTTGAACCATCCCAGTACTTGCAGTTTGTGACCTTTGTAATATGACTGTTTGACATAAAGAGCCTGTCAGTTCCATTCCCGGAAACTGTTTCTGTAACTTCTGATAGTTTTATCTTACTGTTACAATAATGTTCAATTATGTCGCTTGCAGAATTAATAATTTGATCAAAAAGATCATCTGACAATGCAGTAGTGGATTCATTCCAGTTTAAATACCTTTTTAGTTCTTCTTTTGTGACTAACTGATTATTCTGGATCATTTATCTTCCTCTGTCTCTTCTTGCAATACTGTGCCTTTTATGCCGCCTTTGTTTTTGCTATTGAAAAACCAGATGGCAGTAATACTCCTGTCCCAACCCTCTCCATTACGCGGAGAGCTTGTTCACCTAGTTCAAACATAGACTGATTGCCAACAACAGCCGTGTCTGATATCTTAAAGGCAATTTCCCCTTTGCCTATCATACCTATGTGGCGTGCGTTACCAAAGGCAAGAAATGGTTTATTTGCTCCAACTTCAGACTTTGCAGGCATTGCATCTACTATCTCAATAGGATAACCCATCATAGTAGCCATGGGATTATTATTTGGGGTCTGTAGAATGGGATTCCCCTGAAGATCCTTTATTTTTCGGCATTCACCAATTACTGTGGGACTACCGAACCAGCGAGCACCTTTTAATTTTACGCTTGAAAGGCTTTGCATGTCAACTAGATCATCATAACTAAGCGATGTTATATCTGTACCTGAAAGTGTTATGACATTCACTCCAGCTGCATTTAGTATACCTGTAAACGGCGCTCCTGTCCCCGAAAAACCTTGGGAATCTTCTGCATAGGCAATCTTCTCGCCAAAACGTTCCATAAGAAAATCGTAAAGTACAACAAGCGAATCTGCCAATAACTCTTCTGTTACAGTGGAAATTGCTGCGAGCTTCCTTAATTGTAGTGTTACATCTTCAAATGTCGGATTGCTTTCTGCAATTGCGGATTTCTCATTAACCCATGAAACCGTTACATCTGCTAGTAGTCTTGGAATTAAAAGCGTATCGGTTTTCTGATCTGATAGATCGAAAAACGTGCAGAACTTTCTTAGTACACCATACTCATTTACAAAGTGAAGTATATCCTTCCTTACTTCCTCTGGAACCAGATACCCTCCATCTGCATTAACACCTTCGGAAAGTGCCTGAGTTATTATCTTTTCATATTGCTTCGAATGTATTAGCCTTAAGAGTTCTACAAATCTCTGCTTTTTTGTCTTTTCAAGCTGTAGCTTCTCTTCGGCCTGGGGATTGATCTTGTACCTTGCATCTGTCTTATCAAGGCCAAGTTCTTTTACTACTGCATCGATCGTTGATTTTTGGAGATCGATAAATTGCTCTTTAGTTAATTGAATTAATTCCATAGAGGTTGATTCTCTCTTTTTTTTGTTGTTTATTAAGTTAGAAAAAGCAAAAGCCAAATCTTTAAGCTAATATCTCTATACCATTTTCTTTGCTTTATTTTGTGCGGTACTAATATCTCTGCTTTGACTTATAGCTTTCCTTTTATTTGCTCTAGATGTGATTTTATCGAGCGTTGAATCTCTTCTGTTAATTCAGAAATATTGGTGACTTTTGTTTCAGTAGATGGTTGACTCTGCATTAGATCTCTCTTTAGAATATTAAAAGAAGTCAATATTTCTCCAGTAGAATCTTTAAGAAGAGTTATTATTCCTGCAATCTCTTTTTTAAGTAGCTCAATTTCACTTAGCATCTTAAGTGAACTGCTTTGAAGTTCTTCATTTTGCTGTGAGATCTTTGCTGTGCATATCGATTGAATTAGAAATTGATCGTGTACTATTCCCTGATTAATTGCAAGTGTTATTGCATTTGCATCCATCGGAATTGAAACTGCTGAGACTTCAAGAAGTATCCATTTGGTAATATGTATTATTTCAACTCCTTCTTCCTCTTCATAATTCCATGTGACAGGTAAAAAGCCTATTGACCAGCTGGTTAGAAATCCTTCTTTATATAGGTCATAAATATCATTTGCGAGTTCATTGTCTCTGAACTCAAATTTTGCGACTATACCTTGTTCAGTAAATTTAAGCCACTGACAGCGTGCAATAACTTTTTCTTCATCATGGAAAGCTAGTACTACAGGGCTTTTCATATAATCTTCATATTGGCATCCTTTGATTTCGACTTTTCTTTTGCCCCGGTTTGTTTGTGCCGAAACAATCATGCATGTGAGTGTCCTTTGATTTTTCTCTACCGATTGGATTACGGCATCAAAACTTTGACGCAAAGGCCTTTCAGCAATTTCCTCATCTCGGCGCTTCCGCTCTTCAATTGCAACTTGTGCCATATTATATGCCCCTATTTATTGTTTGAAACTGTGAATTAATGTATTACTTCTTTATTGGGTCATAATTCTCAAGAAGTCTGACTTCATCAATTGTTAGCCATTTGTATTTTAACCCGGATTCGTAATACTTTAGCTTCTTTTCTGTATCCTGCTGAATAAGATCATCATTTTTTATGATGAGTCCAGGACTATTAAATTCCTGCCTGAAATCTTGTGTGAGTTTCATCGATATGTATCTGCATAAGGGATCTATTGCATTTGCTAGATATGAATAATCGGCTGCATCTGCATTGGCCTTATTTATGTCTGTTACAATGCCTAACTTGTTGGCTGGAACACGGAAAGCAGATAGGATTTCATCACGAAGACTTTTCCTTGAGGCTGAAAAATCAAGTTCGTGAGCTGCTCTTTTATGAACGTTTAGCTTAAGCCCGTTGTCAAGAACAGGGATCTTTGATATCTTTTTTATTCCTCCATACTTTTCCCTGAATTCTTCCTGTAATTCACGGGCTATTTGCAGACCTAGATCTTTTTCTGTTTCTAAAGAGACAGGAGGAATAGGTTGATTAAAACTTTCCAACTGATACTGAAGTTGCATATTGTTAATGTTTATTGCGTCAGCTATTGCAAGCAGTATGCTCTGTCCATAATAAAGATCGCCAGCCTTCGGATGCTTGAAATGAATTATATCTTTGCTTTTTATTGCAAAACTTGTACTGCCGGCTTTGTAAATGTAACTTGATACATAAGTGTAAGGATCAGAAATAATAGTTATGTATTGCGGAAAAACTGGCCTTATTTGCCTTAAGACATTCATTTTGTCTCTTTCTTTGAGCCAATAGAAATTGCCTTGAATATCCATATTACTTACAGTCATATATAAAAGCTCATACCATGAAATGTAGGAATTGGGCGCTTTCATTAGCTCAATTATTGGATGGCTGAATATTTCCTCAATTACGGGAGTGCTGTTCTTTACAGATTCCTTATAGAGCCTGAATGTGGCTTTTGCAACATCTTCACTTCTAAGGCTAACGGCATTGAATACCCAGCTTTTGACCTGAGAATAGAGCATATCATAATTTGAACTCCTTTGCAGCTTGGGAACATAATCCTCAGTTCTCTCTGCGCCATGCTGAAATGAATAGTCTCTGTAGCTTGATTTTTGTGTAAGCTTTTGGACTGCTTTTAATATGATTTTTGTAATATCCATTTATTTTGGCAATAAGGTTTAAGTACAATTTGATTTCAGATAGAGAAAAATTATAAGCAAATAATATTATTTCCCTTTAGAATCTGAAAAATCGTGAGTGTAGACGATCTTACGTATCATCTCGGGAGAAAGATAATTGAATTCTTCCTGAATTTTATCAAAGGCTTTTCCAGATGTATTGCCTGCGCTCTTCAGTTCTTCAAAGCGGTGCCTGATATAATGATTCCTTATTTGTGTTGTATCCAACAGTCTTGCCTCCAAAAGCTTTCTGTAGGTCTCATCATTTACTATATCGGATATCATGTTCATGCTTGTTATTACCCTCCCTTATAATAATTATCTCCAGAATAGTTGTGTATTGACAAAAACAAAATTAATGTCTAAGTTGATTCAAATTATTCGCTGTATTTATTATTAAAATAAATAGAATATAATTAAAAGCAAGTAAAATGTTGGTATATATACAATAAAAATACAAATTATAAAGGAAAGATAAGTGTTGGATAACAAAACTCAGGGCTCTGCGCATATTCCTCTTAAAGGTGAGGTCAAGCAGATGATTAAGAATAAGGGTATAACAATTGTCGACCTGGCAATGCAAATGGGAATGAAAAGGCAGGCTCTGGATTTTCACATTAATGGCGATGGAAAGATTAATCCCAAAATGTATATCCGCATTAAGTCTGCTTTAAGAGAGGTAGAAAAGAAGATTGGTATTGCAGATGAAGAGGATAGTTTGTATTCCCAAATGGTTTTACCTGAAGGTAACTTTTACCCTATCTTAAAGAATTTTGTAAAAAAAGATAAAGATTTTGATTATTCGTCAGATAATGTTACTGGTTATGCCTTTTTCAACTATCCCCAGAAGGATGGTTGCTTCTGTTTTATTAATTATGGAGACCAGATGAGCTCTGAGTCTGGTGTTACTTTAAAAGATGAAGATAGACTTCTTATTGATACGAATAAAAAAGTTATGAGTAATGATATTGTTCTTGTCCGCCTTCAGAATGGACGCGAACTTGTCAGGCAATTAATTGAAGAGGGAAATGACAGAATAATTTTAAGATGTATGAATAATAAATACTCTGATACGGTTATTCGAAAAAACGATATCAAAGATATTGGCCGTGTCTGCATAATTCAGGCAAAGGCTCAGATAATTTAGGAAAAGCGGGGCTGCTTTGCTGACTTTAAAATTACGCATGTCTTTTGACCAATTATGTCTTTTAGACAATTATGTCTTTTAGACAATCGTAACTTTTAGTCAAATATTACTTTCCCCCCTAGAGATATTACTTTTCCGCTAGACCTGTCTTTTTTCTGTAGACCCAAATATTATAAATCTGTTCTATTGCCATTACTAGATCGGCTCCCATGCTCTTTGAAATTATTAATGCCCATTTTACTACTTCAAAATAGCAGACTGTTTTTTCCTTATCATTTATAGGTGCATGTTTTATTGCGCTCATGTATTCAAAAAGGAATTTCCACCTGGGCAAATGTATTTTCCCTTTGTTAGATGGATCAAACCATTCGGAAATGTCTTTAACTGAAGGATTCTTCTTCCTTGACATATTTGGGTGAATTCTCTTTATATATAGATATTCACCTATCTCATAGAATTTCCCTCGTAGGGCAAGTTCGCTCAATAAAATTGTATCGGCCGAAAGATAATTTCCTAATAGTTTTGTCTGTTTTAATACATCTGAACGTATAAGTCCCATGATCGGATCGCAGGCCAGCGATTCATAACGGAAAATGCGCATAAATCTTGTAAATCTTTTTGATGCCTTTTCATGCATTAGCCTAAGCTCATATGGAGACTTTTCCTGTTGATTATTATAATAGTTTATAGCTAAGGTCCTTGCATAACAGAGCACAACATCGGGATTGCTTTCCATGATGTTCACAGATTTTTCAAGATAGTCAGGTGAAATTCCATCATCATGTGAAACCCATTTAAAATACTTACTATGCGATAATTCAAAAACACGGTTGAAATTTCTTGCCGCCCCCACATTCGTCTCATTCCGGTAATATCTTATTCTATTATCTCTTTTGGCATACTCCTGACATATCAGTTGAGTTTTGTCAATCGAAGCATTGTCGGAAATAATCAGAACAAAATCTTTGAAGCTTTGAGATAAAACAGATTCTATTGCCTCTCTTATATAGTTTTCTCCGTTATAAACAGGCATACCAAAACTTACAAGCGGTTCATCGGAAAACATGTCTTTTTCCCTTTCAGAAATAAATTAGTTAAATGAATTTCACAGTAGGTCCTTATCATTTGCACATCTTTCAAATTATAAGAATATTCATGCCATATACTCTGTGTCCAAGGTCACCATATGCTTTATAATGGTAAAATAATGGCGCGGTGAAAAATATTGTCTCAAAGTAAAACTTTTTTATCAAACTGATACATTAGCCTTTTTTTTAAAACTAGTTTTGTGCGATTTTTTCTCCAATACGATAACTTTCTTAAATGGCACATGAATTGAATAAAATACTTTAAGTATTATTTTAATCACATTATATTTCAGGACTAAAAGGAGCTAATGGAAACTATGCCCCGCACTTTCTGCAGATTTCCCTATTTATTACTTTCATTACTTAGTATTATTTATACTTCGACTTTTGCTTCAGATGCAAATTCAATCTTAAAGAAGTGGAATGTTATTGTTTCAAAAGATGTTGTTAATGTAGGCGAAGTGGAAGGGAGAATATTCATAGGTGGAAATTATTCGGTAACGAATTCTCATCAGTTTGGCTTTAAGCTCTATAGCAATCCAAACACAGATATTGTCTTTGCTGTACAAGGTGGCATTTCGACAAATACTAATGCAGCAATTAAAGTCTTTTATGGAAGTGCAGCTGTTGGCACTGCTGTTTCAAACTCTTCATGGTTTTCTTTCCAAAATGGCGGAAAACTCTATGCTCCTAGTGTCTGGCCTGCTAATAATTCTCCTATAAATGACATTGTACTTGCTTCTGATTATTGGAAAACTCTACCAGCAAACAGTACTGTCCAGATTCCTTCTGGTCAGCCAGGACCTCTTAAATTTAACTGCTCTTCAACTGAACCTGTGGCAGTATTTACAGTTACCGACCAGCAGACCTTTGATAATTCATTTGTTCAGCAGTTTGAACTTAATGTTTCTAGTAATACCCAAACAGTTATCATTAATGTTAATTCCATTGATGGTAATATCAACTGGACAAGTGGTAACATGACAGGGAAGTTTACAGACGATGCTTGGCGTTCTAGGATTATTTGGAACATTTATACTAATGCAAATAATGGCCATATGGGAAATATCGCTTTTAACTCCGGTTTAGGCGGCTCACTTATCTCTCCTACAGCAACACTTTCTACTAATTCAAATATTGATGGCTGCGTCGTAGTTGAAAAACTTAATATTCAAAGCGAGATTCATAACCCAAATGGCGGCTGGCAAGGTAATCTGCCAAACCCTCCTCAGGACTGCAAAAACGACTTGGGCGGAGTTATCTTTAGAGATAAAAACCAGAATGGATTGCAGGATAAAGATGAGCAAGGTATAGCTGATATACAGATAGAGCTTGTGCAGAACAACCAACTCGTAAGTTCTCAAAAGACAGGCTTAGATGGAAAGTACCTGTTTTCTCAAATAGCTAATGGCAGCTATACTCTTAGGGTTGCTTCCTCTAATTTTTCCGATTCCGGACCTTTTGCTAATTTTGCTCAGACCAAATGGTATGCAACTGCAGACAAAAAGTCCTCTGATATTTCTCTAAACTGCAATAATAATTTAGCTGTTAACTTTGGATTCTATAAAACTTCACTTAATTTTTCAAAATCTGCGAGCATTCAGTCTGCAAAGCCGGCAGACAAGATAACTTATACTTTTACAGTTGAAAACATGGGCGATCTTCAGCTAAAGGGAGTAGACGTTTCTGATAAAATGCTGAATCCTCAAAGTCCTTATCTTGTTTATCATATTGATCAGCTTAATTCTGCTGAATTACTTACATTTTCAAAAGACTATACTATAAAGTCAACTGATTGTGGTAATTTAGTAAATACTGCTTCAGCTTTAGCTATTCCAGCCGATGGATCGGCTTCCTTAAACCTTCAGGCTTCTGCATCTGTAAATGTTGATTGTGGCCTTCAGGGTGTAAATAACTGGAATGCAAACCTGGGATTAGATTCTGCAATTTGCCAGCAGGATGCAAAATGGATTCCTGTTAACGCTGCAGTCCATCTGACTCCTAATCCCTCTGCTGCTTATCTTCAGACCTCTTGGAGAATTGTAAAACCTGATGATGGCAGTGTTGATAATTCAACTCACTATTCAAGTGTTCCAATAACAAAAGATACTTCTTTTTCAATTAACGCCTTCTGGCCTGGTATACGCCCTGATGATAAAATTGTGGAGATCCATTATGGAATAAATGTCTTGGATATTAATGGAAATCCTATTAAAAATGGTGTAGGTAGAGATCTTTACTGGAATCCTGATGTCTGTCCGCCTCCACAGCCTAAAGAAGCTGATATAAAAATAGAAAAAACAGTTAGCAACTCTAAGCCTAAAAATGGCGAAATTGTTAACTATTCAATTAAGGTTATTAATAATGGCCCAGGTGAGGCAAAGGGTGTTAAAGTAAGTGATGTCCTCCCCGATGTACTTTTGTATCAGTCATACAATGCTTCCCAGGGTGAATATGACAAAACTTCAGGCCTCTGGACTGTAGGTAATCTTGACAATGGAGCTTCTGCACAACTGACTGTTTCAGTTAAGGTCGATTGCCAGCAGATCAATAACACAGCCTTTGATCTTGGAATTGCAAAGGACTTTAATTTATTTGTTATTCAGGATGCTACTCAGCCATCTTCTGATACTGAAGGTAAAGTTGCAGTTGGACACGATGCTTCATTTGGTAACTACAGTATTGGTGATAAGCTAAGAAGTAATAGTGATTATGTCCTTGTAGTCGGAAGAAATCTTAACTTTAATAGTGGAAGAGTTTATAATGGCGATGTAGCCTATGGAAATTCTACTAATCTGCCTTTGACGCAGGTCTCTATAGATGGAAATTTGAAGCACGATAGCCCCGTTAATTTCCAAAGCGCTAAGACCTACCTGGAGAATCTTTCTGCAACATTAAGCACATACACGACTAATGCAAATTTAACTTTTCAGTGGGGATGCCTTAACCTAAAAGGAACTGATCCTTTCCTTAATGTATTTCATGTAAATGGAGATGATCTTTCAAAGGCAAATAACTTCGTTATTGATGTACCTAATGCTGCAGTGGTTCTGGTCAATATTGATGGCTTAAAGGTCAACTGGACAGGCGGCTTGACTGTTAATGGTACCGCACTGACAAATGTTCTATATAACTTCTATCAGGCAAATGAGCTTACAATTCAAGGTATTGACGTGCGAGGTTCAGTTCTGGCTCCTTTGGCTGCAGTTAATTTTATTAGCGGCGTTCAGAACGGACAGATGATATGCAGGTCACTTTCGGGACAGGGACAATTTAATTATTCCCTTTTCCTTGGAAATATTCCATACGATAAAAAAGTCACCAATATCGCTTCACTTTCCGGGTCGCTTACTAATGATCCGGTTGCAAGTAATAATTCTTCAAGTGCTGATTTTGTAATCTCTTCTTCAAATACTGAAAATATTGGTGAGACTAATGGGCAATGGAAGCAGGTAAGCACTTTCTCACAGAATGAGATAATTTATTCGATGACATACCATGATAATGCGATCTTTACCGGAACTATTGGTGGAAGTATTTATTCTTCAACTGATGGAGGCATTAACTGGTTAAGAATTAACCAGGATATGAATACAGGATGGATTTGGTCTCTTTGCTTTCATAATGGAAAACTTTTTGCTGCTACTGAAAAGGGTGTATATAAATTTAGCGGATCATCCTGGACTCTTACAAATCTCAAAAATAAAGATGTCCATGCTCTTTGCTCTGCAAACGGTTCCCTTTACGCTGGAACTTGGGGCTATGGTGTTTATAGGTCAAGCGATGAGGGAGAAAACTGGATACAAATAAATGATGGACTTGGCGACTTTTTAGCTATACAATCACTTACCTCTGAAACAAACGGAAATATTCTTGCTGGCAGCTTTGGAGGGGGGATCTTTAAGTTGCCTTCTGGAGAAAATAAATGGCTTAAGCATGATGTGGGTAATAACATTGTCTGGTCACTCTGCTCCTCTGGAAATACAATCTATGCAGGCCTTTACAACGATGGTCTCTATAGAAGTATAGATCATGGGGCTAACTGGCAGAAAGTTCAGGAGCTTAACCTTCCATTTGTTTACTCAATTACAGTAGATCTGAATGGAAAAGTTTACTTAAGCTCATGGTCTGGTGGAGTTTATACGCTCGATTCGAATGGAAATAATCCACTTTCAATGGGAATGGGTGGTCAAGGCGTCAGCAGCCTTATGGTTAATCCGGATTCAAAAGAGATACTCATTGGTACAAAAGATGGAAAGATTTTCATGATTAAAGATACTGAGACTACTAAGGTTAGAAAGGATAATAATGTAATCGTTAATTATAGCTTATCTCAAAATTATCCTAATCCATTTAATCCATCAACTACAATTGAATTTGCTCTCCCGGCCGCTGGAAAGTATTCTCTAAAGGTATATAACATTCTTGGACAAGAGCTTAGTACACTTGTTAATGAATATTTGTCCTCTGGAGTTTATAAAGTGAACTTTAATGCTTGGAACTTGCCAAGCGGAATCTATATCTATAGGCTTACTGGCAATAATGTAAATATCAGCTCTAAAATGATATTGATGAAATAGTGCCATTTGGCACTATTGTAAATGAGCTAAATAGGAAAAGATCTTTTGATCTAAAATATTCTCTATTGAGTGTTTTCTTCGAAGAAATCCCCACACAGACTTTTTTTTAAGTGTGGGGATTTTTTTTTTATTTTTTGTATTTGTCAAACCAGGCTGTTATTTTGTTCCAGCTGTCTTTCTGATTATATGGAAGATAGCCGCTGTCAGTTAAATAAACTACTAACTCGGATTTCTTTCCCGCCTTTTTTAACTTTTCAGCAAGTTGTATGTTACTTTCCCTTATTGATTTTGGATCATCGCCTCCCTGCAGTATTAATACAGGAACATTTATCTGCTCTGGCCAGTAAATAGCAGAACGATTTACATAAATATTAGAGAAACTAAGTCTACCGGTTTCTTCCATACCATTTGTTTGTCCTTCTGCTCTGAATAGTTTTTGTATATGTGCATTTTCTTTTGTAATCTTCTCTAGATCGCTATAACCATGAATAACAGCTGCAGCCTTAATGCTTAGACCTGATTTGATAACCTCATAGGTCATCATTCCTCCTAATCCAAATCCAACCATAAAGATGTTTTGCATATCTGCATAGCTGAATGACTGAAGGGCCTTTAATAGATTTAGTATGTCCTTTATATCATAGCTTTTTTGTTCACCTATCTCCTGGCTGTCGCAACTACCCCTGTAATCTGCCGATGCTATTAAATATCCTTTCTGGGCTAACTCATACCATTTTACAACTTCACCCAAAGTTAGACAACTACTATCAAAATATCCGCCTTCTCTGTTATAGATAATCACAGGAAGTTTCTTCTCGTCAATTTTCACAGGTTTAAGAATGTATCCCCTGACTATGTTGCCATCACTCATATATTTTAGATTAACAATCTCAAAATCTTCTTGTTCTATGAATGCATTATACTCATTTTCTGTCAGCCAATGCTGCCATTGGTCAGTGTCCTTTCGTATTGCGTCCTCTGATTTATTTACTCCGGCTCTAATTATATTTTCTTTCGCGTAATCAGACATCTGGCTATAGCTCATGTAATTACCGTTATTACTCATGGGTTTTCTATTAATATTCATCTCAAAGATTGCCCCATTTTCTTTATTCTCATCTTGTGAGAATGTGATAGAGGAAAGAAAAAATAGACATACAACCGAAATAGTTGAATACTTAAATATCATTGATCTATAGATATTCATGTAAGCTCCGCTCTGCCTAAAAACAATAGGTGCCTTTCTATTTCTAATGGTGTTTTTTACTTATATAATTATAATGAACAAATAGAATACATATTTCAAGAATATTAGGCATCTCTTACATTTAATTAAATCTTTATTTGTCATTAGAGCTCTGATTTAACTTGTAAATTGAAATCCTGTGAATTTATAAATACTGAGCGGCCAGAAGTGAATAATTAAATCTCATTATAGCGATTGATATTGAGAGCGATATTTATTAATATAAAAAGTATATAAATACGTGATGTTTATAATGATAAAGCTATTAGCTGGGGCTGTTCTTGTTAATAATGAGTCATAAATTATTGAGGAATAAATAGATGTCAAAATTAGAAAAACAAGAGAATATAAATATAACTTTGCCCTTTGGAATGTTTAGAAAACTACTCTTCCATGCAGGACAGCTCTCTATGTCTATAGATGACCTTGTAGAGGAAGCATTGGAAAAGGAGCTGAATGTCCTTGAACATCGCTTAAAGATCAGTTCTGAGGATCAGCAATTATATAACGAGATGCTTGGGGAAATAGGTAACTTTAAAGAGTGATCCCCAAAATTAATACTCTTGCAAGCCTTCACATTTAACCACAAAAGCTAAAGAAATAAGGATGCCTGGCCTTTTAGCTTCTTGCCTCTAAGTATTATTTAAAATAATAAGCGAAAAATCCGAGCAATTTTATCCGATTCTCTCTATTTTAGGTACTTAATTAAAGGAAATTCAGAGAGAGTTTTTTAATGATTTGAATTTATTAGAAAAAGGCAATAAATTCGTTTTTTTTATTAATATCTGATGCAAAGCTCATTATCAAATATCTTAAAGCTTATTCATGAATTAACAGGCAGTCTGTCAAGTTGTCTTCTGCGCCTAAATGCAGGCGGGGAATATCATGTGGTTGCCTATTTCGGCGCCGTTCCTTTGGAATCTCTTAATGGGCTCCTGCCCGATATTATTTTTATGCCAAAGGAAAAAAGAGGTGAGTTCAGAAGTTTGCCTTCCTTTAATAAGCTATCTTCCCAGTTTGGATTTAACTCACTATACATTAATGATATATTCTCTCAGAAAGAAAAAAAGACATCTTTAGTTCTTCTTCTTCTTCTTTCAGATGAAAATGACAAGTTCAATATTCATCTGCAAAATACTATAAGAACATTAGAAATCTTCCTGAAGGATTTCCTTATTGAAAAAAATTGGTTTCAGCAGAACCTTGACCTTGAAAGAATTTTTGCTAAGGCTGATATGGGCATCATGCTTAATAATGCAGATGGCAAAATTGTCTTTGTTAACCGGAAAGGAATAGAATTGGTAAGGATTACCCCCGAGGAATTCAGCTCATTCTCTGAGGGAAATTTCAAGCTCAATTTTTTTAATGATGATGGAGTTGCCCTAACTAAGGATGAATATCCTCCTTTTAAGGCACTTAGACTTAAAAAGAACATAATTGATAAAAACATTAAATATATTGATAGGGATGGAAACCAATCCTGGTTCCGTATTAATTCAATTCTTATAAAAGATGAGAACTCCAAAATCACTGAAGTTCTCAGTACAATTAATGATGTTACTCAGTATAGAAATATTGAGGAATATATTAAAAATACTGCAAGTACAATTGAATCTATCTTATATTCTTCTGATCTGAAGGGAACAAATTATTTCTTCATAACTGATGCTGTCAAGAAGGTCCTTGGTTATAATCCCGATGAAATAATCCAACACTATAAAAGAATTCTTCGGAGCATTAATATTGAGGATTTCCCGTTATTCAGGAAATTTGTCAGAAATCTACAATCTGGAAGGACTTCAGTTGTTGAGTACCGCATCAAGGACAGGTGGGGGAGAGAACGTTACCTTAGGAATTCGGGATTCCCGATCTTACAAGCAGGAGAAGTCGTTAGAATAGATGGAGTCATTGTCGATATTACAGATGAAAAGAAGATACTTCTGGAACTTGAACGCTCGGAAGAAAGATTTCGCCTGCTAATTGAGACAGCTAATGACTTAATATTTAATCTCGATAGCTATGGTTACTTTGTTACAGTTAACAACTATGGAGCACTTGCTCTTGGTTATAAGCCCGAGGAAATGATAACAAGGCACTTTCTGGAATTCGTTGACGATGAAAATAAATCCGAAATTGCAATGGCATTTCAACAGATCTTAAAAAGTGATAAAGTTGTCTCATTTGAAGCTGCTTTTATTGATAAATTCGGTAAAAAGATCATCTTCGAAGTACAAGGAAGGCCTACAAAGAATAAAGATAAAGTCTCTGGTTTGCTTGGAATTGCAAGAGATATTACAGAAAGACGCAAAGATGAAGAAAAGTTAAAAGAACTAAATTCAAAGCTTATCGAGGCAAACAGACTTGTCTCAATTGAACGCGATAGAGCAAAACAACAGGTCTCTGTTCTTGAAGAACTTAATAGCTTGAAAAATGAATTTATATCTAACATCTCTCATGAACTCAGGACACCTTTGGCTTCCATTGTTGGTTTTTCAGAGACTATTACTTCGGACCCCGAAATGCCAAGGGATATGGTTCTTGAATTTAGTAACATTATCCTCTCAGAGGGAAAAAGATTGGCAAAATTGATCAACGATGTGCTCGATTTTGCGAAAATGGAGGCCGGTGAACTTGCAGTCTTTAAGTCTGAAATGGATATAGTTCTGCTGCTTAATGAAATTATTGATAGTTTCAAACCTCAGGCTACTGAAAAGGGAATTATTCTTACTTCTGATATCCCTTCTATACAGCTTCTGATAAATGCAGATAAGGAGAGGATTACGCAAGTATTCCAACACCTGATAAGCAATGCTATCAAATTTACAAACCGCGGCGGACGAATTACGGTTATCGCTCAGAACTTCATGAAAGAATTTGAAGTAATAGTCAGTGATACAGGTATGGGTATCCCAGAAAGAGACTTGCCCAATATTTTTCAGAAATTCTTTAAGGCTTCAAGACCTGGTACCCAGATCCCCGGTACTGGTATAGGCCTTGGCCTGGTTAAGCAAATAATTGATTTGCATAAGGGGATGATTACTGTTCAGAGCGAATTAAATAAGGGTACTACATTTATTGTTAAACTTCCTAAGTTCAATTCTATAATATAAGTTGAGGGAAATTTGGAAAAACTGGTTTTCATAGTTGATGATGAAAAAGCTATTTCTAAACTTTTGACCTACTGGGTTAAGGATAAATGGAAGTATAGGGTAGAGGTCTTTGATAAAGGAGATGACGTTCTAAGAAGACTCTCTGCAGGACCAGATATTGTTCTGCTGGATATTATGCTTCCTGATATTAATGGGGTCGAGGTACTTAAGAAGATTAAACAATTTGATGAGAATATTCCTGTCATTATGCTCTCGGCTCAAGGAAGCGTAGAGGTTGCAATTGAGGCAATTCGTCAGGGAGCTTTCGATTATTTCCCAAAACCAATAGATACTCAAAGACTTGAACCTGCTATTAAAAATGCAATTAAGAACTATGACCTCCATAAAGAACTTCGACTCATGAAGGAAAATGCAAAAAAGGAGTTCAGTTTTGATAATATTATTTCTGCCGATAAGAAGATGCAGGATGTCTTTAAGCTCGTAACTAAAGTTCTCGACAATGATATTACAGTCCTCATTCATGGCGAAAGTGGAACTGGAAAAGAGCTTATCGCAAGAGCTATTCATTATAATGGAATTAGAAAAGAAAAACCATTTGTAATTGTTAACTGCGCCTCAATCCCTAGGGAACTCCTTGAAAGTGAACTCTTTGGCCATGAGAAGGGAGCCTTTACAGGGGCCTATCAGAGAAAGATAGGTAAGTTTGAACTAGCTAAAGATGGTACTATTTTTCTCGATGAAATAGGCGATCTGCAAATGTCTTTGCAGGCTAAAATTCTAAGGGTTATACAACAAAAAGAGCTCGAAAGAGTTGGTGGATCTGAAACAATTAAGACTGACGTCAGAATTATTTCGGCTACTAACGTGGACCTTAAAAATGCCGTTGAAAAAAAAGAATTTAGAGAGGATCTGTTCTATAGACTGAATTCTTTCCCAATAACTTTACCTCCTTTAAGAGAAAGACGATCTGATATACTAGTCCTTGTCGATCATTTCGTCGAGGTCTTTAATAATAAACTAAATAAGAATATTAAGGGATTTACTAAAAGAGCCTTAAAACTTATTTATGAATATGACTGGCCTGGAAATATAAGAGAACTTGAAAATACAATAGAACGTTGCATTATTCTCTCTGAATCTAACATGATTGATATTGAGGAATTGCCGACTCATATTAAAATGACGGCAGGCAATCCTTCAATTTCTATTAATGGACCTATTTTTAGCGATGATGCTCAGATAATTCCGTTTGATAAATTAAAAGAAGAAGCTATTAGACATGCCCTGAAGGTTACTAATGGAAATATAGTTGAAGCATCAAAAAAACTTCAGATTGGAAGAGCTACATTTTATAGATTTTTGGAAAAATATAAGATAACTACCAATGAGTTCTAAGATAAGTTTTAGACCAGAGCGCTTGATTTCCTGCTTGAAATCTTTTTCTAAAAGACTGGAGAAGTAGAAATGCATTTTACACGGGAAATGTCCGATGGAATCTGGATTGAACGGGTGAATTTAGAAAGAGCTACATTAAAGGAAGCCGATAAGTTTAAGAATATTTTACAGCACGACATAGAACAGGGCTGCAAATCGATGATTGTTGACCTGAGCAAGTGCGAATTTATTGATTCAACATTCCTTGGCGCAATAGTGGCCTGTCTAAAAAAAATCACAACTGCTGGGGGTGATATGAAATTGATTGGCTTTAAGCCTGCTGTTCATGATATGTTTAACTTGACAAGGATGTTCAGAGTCTTTGAAACTTTTCCTTCCGTCGATCAGGCAGTTGCAAGCTTTAAGGATTCCTAAAAACTAGCTGCTACCTGATCTTTTAACTTTGCAAAAAGATCCTTCATTTTTTAATTATATTCAAAATGCCTGATTATGGATAGCAATACAAAAAAAAGAATTCTATTGTTAAATGTCTCTGAAGAATTCAAAAAAACTATTGAAAAGACATTTGATACTTGTAGCTACGAAGTGCTGGATAAATACTTCCATACAGATTCCTCTGGTAAATCTCCTGACTTAGTGATAATAGGTAATGACCAAAATTCTAACGACAGCAAGAGTACCGACACAGAAAATGAAATACCTGTGCTCTATTTGACATCAGAAGATGCTACTCAAAATGAAATTGAAAAAATAAGCGAAATCGAGCTAAAGCAGCATGCCGTTGACTTCATAAAACATCCGGTTGACTCTTTAGAACTTTCTTCAAAAGTTAATTCTCTCCTTAAGCGCTCTGATATACTTAAGCTATATGGGAGTCAAACTGACTTGGAAACAGACTTGGTTAATAAATCAATCAAGGTTCTAATTGTTGATGATGATGCCTATATTCTGAAACTTTTTTCCTATAACTTCCAAAAAGCTGGCTTTGTCGTAAAAACAGCTCTCGATGGTTCTGAAGGATTTAAGCAGGCAAAAGAATTTGACCCGGATGTCATAATTTCAGATATAATGATGCCTAAGGTTGATGGTTATCAGTTCCGTAAAATGGTGCTTCAAGATCCTTTACTGAAAACTGTGCCCTTCGTTTTTCTGACTGCAAAAGGAGAGGACGAGGATATTCTAAGCGGCTACGGCTTGGAGATTGAAGATTATATAGTAAAAACAAGCAGCCCAAAGATCATAATTGCAAAAATTCTGGCAATTCTAAAGGGCCAGGAAAAGCAAAGACGTAAAGTTGTTGGCGAAATTAGCCAGGCCGCTAATTCTTTGAGAGCAAAAGTTGTTCCTGATGCCTCTCCATACTTTCAGGGCTTTAAGATTGATCAATGGCACCTTCCATACAAAGGTGTTCCGGGAGGTGACTTTTTAGACTATTTCCCTCTCGATGAAGACAACCTTGCCGTGATCCTGGGCGATGTGATGGGTAAAAAGTGGGGAGCCTGGTATTTTGCCTTTGCTTTTGCTGGCTATGTCCGAAGTGCTTTAAGAGTAGTGCTTCAGTCGGCTACTAACGATTTTTCTCCCTCTAAGTTGCTGCAGAATATTAATGAGGCAATATATAAAGATGCCAAAATCTCTGAAGTTTTTGTTACTCTATCTATAATTATTATAGACAGAAAGAATAATATCGCCAAATATGCCGGGGCAGGGGATTTGCCCGTCTTTTTTAAGAAGAAATCTCCCGCCGATGGTATTAATAAGTATTCGGTTGAACTGAAGTCTTCCGAAGGACTTCTTCTTGGTTTTTCACCTGATGGGTGCTATAAGGATATTTCTATGAACCTTAATTCAGGAGACTCAATATTTGTGGCTACAGATGGTATAGCCGAGGCCAGAAACCTGGAGGGGGAACTATATGGAATTGATAGATTTGCCAGGCTGATTGGTCGTATTCTGCCTGAGCAAGAGGAACTAAATGAGATCAAGAAGGAACTAAATAGCTTCTCTAATGGAAGATTTGATGATGATATTAGCCTTATTTCTATAAAAGCTGAATAACAAATGTGGTTAGACTTTTTTGAAAAATAAAAAGGTTGAAACTGAAGAATTCCTTTTCTCCAATCTCAACCTAATAAAGATCTATTAAAAAATATTATAATAGCTAAAAGTTAATTGCTTTTACTAACTTCTTACTGATCAGGTTGAATTGTTCTTTTGGAAGTGTGACCTGGTCAAATATATCTATTATATTTTCCTTTGTAATCTTTCTAAAATCCTTTTCAAGTGGTGTAATAAGTATACCCCCCATATCCACTGAAGCTGGACTTAAGAGAATATTTTCATCACCTTCTGCAAAATAATAACTGGGGCGATGCTTTGCCCTTGGGAAAACGATGACTCTCCACTTATTATCTTCATAACTTGATAGAATATTCATCATTGGTTCTTCTTCTTCTGAGGAGCCCATGACTTCCTTTAATAACACATATAATTGGTCAAAAGCTTTCTTCAGACTATCTTCCTCAGAAGATTCGAAAGAGAAGAACTTAGCCGGGTATTTCTCCACGGCATAGATTTTTAGCTTTTCATCCTCAATTATCTTTTCACCAAGACTGCCTTTTATAGCTTCATATTCCGAATCTATAGGCATAAAGAACTTGTTCCCGGCCTGGAAATGTAAATGGTCAGGGGCTGAAGCCCCACATTTTGGCCCATTATAGAAAATTGTGTAATACTTTCCTAAATGTCTGGCAAATGAGAGGAACTTGTCAAATGAACTTCTGATCTGCTGTGGCCTGTGTTCAACATGAGGTATTGTAAAGTGTTCAGTAAAGATCGGAAACGGATTACATAGTACTAAAAAATCTTCTTCTGCCTGAAAACCTCTTTGCTCTGCAGGGAGGTTCTTATAGCATAGGAAGCATTTCCTTTCCTTTATCGATTTTGCATCAACCTTTGCCGATGATGAAACTATTCTACCTGGGTTAAATTGTACCTTTATTTTGTAATTCCCAAAGTCAAAGGTCCTTATTTCAACCGAATCCAGGCTCTCATAACCTTTTCTTAATAATTCCCAAACTGTCTTTTGCTGAGCAAGCAAAGCTTTTGCTTTGCTTGCTGCAGTATTATCTTCTCTCAAAAATGGTTCTAGAACTGTATCTGAAATTAAAGTATTATCCACCATATGCATTTTTTCTCTGTCTTGCTATTAATTCAAAAGTCCTGATTCTGTCTTTGTATACATTATATGTGTTCTGCTTTGCTATGTCTAATGCTGCATCTGAATTACCTTCCCATCTGCGGCAGAGATATATAGGCTCGTAAATCCTTCCGATCTGATAATTACGTGAAATTGATAGACCTAAGGCATAATCCTCTCCATAGCTGACATTAGGTACCTTGATTTCTCTCAAAAGAGGCGTATAAAATGCTCTTGGAGCTCCAAGGCCGTTTATCCTGAGTGCATTGTTCCTGCCGTTATCCGGGGTCCATTCCTTATGGTCAATGATTCCTGGTGCAATCTCTTCAAGCTTAAAGTTTGTCATCTGGTAAGTTCCAATGACCATTGCACATTTTTCTGCCCTGAAGGTGTCAACTACCTTCTGTACGGTGCTTTCATCTTTGTATAAATCGTCACTGTCTAGCTGAATTGCAAAACGCCCACATTTGGGGTGATGTATGCCTTCGGTCCAGCAGCCGCCTATACCTAGATCAGACCTTTCAGGAATGAGGTGTATTAAGCACTTGTTTTCTTTTGCAATCGAAGCTAAAACTTCTGTAGTCCCATCGGTTGAATGATTGTCAATTACAATTAGATTAAATGGAAAATCTGCCTTCTGCTTCAGTACTGATTGAACAGCATCAGAAATTGTCTTAACCCTATTCCGAACTGGAATGATTACTGATGCTTCAAACTCAAATGACCCCTCAGTAAGGTCTATCTTCTTAAATTCAGGGCTCAGATAAGCACCAACTGCCTTAAGATGATTTGTTGCTGCAGCTTCCATCTCGATCTGAACAGTTCTGTTCCTTGGATTTACATAGTCAAACTGTTTTTCACCAGATTTGCGTGTATCGGTTTCTATAGTAGTATAAAGATACTCAGGGATTCTGACAACTGGATTTTTTTGTGAGACTTTAAGTCTGAGGTCATAAAGACCTGCAAATTGGTAGTTCTCATCTTCAGTTTTAGTTTCGGCTAAAACTTTTGAATCGAAGAAATAAATATACCCAAAGTTGAAGTCATCTCTAATGCTGCCTGTCTGATAGTCTATAACAGGATGAGGTGTTCTTATCTCATCCTTTAATTCATAGTAGTCAGAATATACTATTCCGGCTCCTGTATCTTCACATACCTGCTGGAATCTTTCGACTCCATATTGACCAAATTCAATTAGGTTATCCTGAACTATGAATAATGTGTAATCCAAAGTGGACTTTTCACGTATCAGATTAATTGCTTGACTGCCGAAAAGTGTTTCGGCTTTAATCTTTTCGCAACCTTCAATTTGTTTGTCAAAATCACTGTTTACTAATAAGAATACCTTCTCGATCAGCGGGGATTTGCGTAGTTCCTTTACTGTTCTTTCGGTAAACTCCTGGCCGCTATATGGAATAAAAGCGGTAATTTTCCTTCTCATAACACTCCAAAATTGATTTGTAACACTCCAAAAATGATTTGTTTACGCGGACAAATTTAAATAAAAATATTCAAATATCCCATCTGAAGTAGATATTTATAGAAGGAGATTTTCTCAAAAGGGGAAATTCCATGAAAGAAGTTTCCTTTGACTTCTAGAGCACAACCAGCTTTGTTCTAAACACGATGTTTTTGTTTGCCCAATCAAAAACACAGGTCTGATCTGTGCCAAAATTAGCTTTTGTCGTGATGCCTATAACCTAAAATATTATAAATTACTTTTTTAAAAAGAAAGAAATCTTCGAAAAAAAAGTAAAAAAAATTACAAAATACGAATAATTGCCGAAAAAGGTCGAATATTCCGGGAACCCGGATAACCAAAGAAAATTGCCATAAAAGTTTGAAAAGTTTTGCCGAAAGGGGAATATTTAAAGTAGATGTTAAACTGAGGAACTAAAAAACTGCCCTTCCCTAAAAAGGATAGTATTAAATTAGTAAATCAGTCATTAAATATAAACAAAAAGGCGAGGTAAATTTGAAATCTATAACAAAAGCATTAGTATTGCTTACCATGATACTTTTGGTTGGATTTACAATTTTACGCGAAGAATCTAGGGATGAGAAAGGTACAGAAAAGAAAGCTGAAATGAAAGCGTCCGAAGTAGGAGGATATGTTAAGGACGAAAAGCCCTCTGCACAAAATGATGAAAAATCATTTATTAAATTCCTTGATAAGGGCAAAATGACGGCCTCCTGGTATGGACCCAGATTTCATGGTAAATTAACTGCCAATGGTGAAGTATACAACCAGATGGCTTTTACTGCAGCTCACAAATCAATTAAGTTCGGGACTTTGCTTAAGCTGACCAACCCTAAAAATGGTAATTCTGTTATCGTAAGGATCAATGACAGAGGCCCATATATTGGTGGTAGGCAACTTGATCTATCTAAAGGGGCAGCTCTTGCCTTGGGAATACTTAAAAAGGGCATTATTAAACTGAAGGTGGAAGAAGTTGCTTTGGCCGATGAAAACAGACCTCTCTTAGCACTTAATTATTAATAGTCCCTCTCTTTTCTTCTGTGAGAGAGAAAAAAACTAAAAACCTGCACTTTTTTTAGAAAAGGCAGGTTTTCTTCTATTAAAACTATCCTAAAATGTAATGCCGCTGCGATCTTGCTTAGTTTATTAAAATTTGCTTCATCTTCATTGACTGGTTAATCGGAATTATCATGTTTTGCTCTCCCTTTGTTGCCATTGTCATATCGTTGTTTATTAAACCATCAACAGCAACAACAATTCCTTTTTCATTGTCAAAATATGTAGAACCTGAGGTTTTTCCGTTTCCTTCAATATAAACCTCCATTCCCATAACTTGAGCTTTACCGCTATTTTTTACATCACCTGTAAAATCTAACTTTAAACAGTTATGCCCCTGAAAAACTGCTTTTCCTGCTAACTTGTATGTCATGTTTACACTGTTTAAGACTTTGCCTCCCATCATCTCTAGTGTATCATCTGTAGTTATTGTCCAGCTTTCACCCGCCTTTACTTCTTTTTCAGGCAGTCTTACAAACTGTAAAAGGTTGTTTTGTGTTATACCTAAAGACTCAAATCCCTCGCTTGTCGTATCAGAAGGTGATTTGCTTAGTATTTTTCCATAAGGATTAAGGCAAGTCCTAACCTTTTTATTTACAAATTTATCCAGCGAAACTACTGATGTGTCTTTTGTCGGCATCTTGCTAATGACCTCTCCTGAATCTATGGAAGCTACTAAAACCATATTGCCATCTTTATCAATACTGTCTACCAGAAACCTTGATGTGATTTTTGTGGAATTCTCAATCTTTAACTCTTGACCCATTATCTGCTGAGTGAAGTCGCCGCTAAGTTCGCTGCTGTATCTATAGGTTTTTCCTTTTTCAAGGTTATATTTTAATTTGTAGCTTTGTGCCTGTAGGTTAAAGCTCATTAAAAGAGCAATAAGAGGCAACAAGATTAGTTTACCAGAGGGTTTTCTCATATTATATATTCTCCAGAGAGTGTTTGTTAAAAAAATGTGACCTTATTGTTTACAATCTTATAATGCTTATTGTCATTTGCCAGGTGAAGTATGGTATAAAAAGCAAGTTTGGTTACTTTTGCAGCTTTATTATAATCGAGCAATGGTGCTTCATCGCTTACTTTATGGTAATCTATGTGCTCTCCCGTATGTAGAAAAATTATAGGTATATTCATCTTAAGAAAGCTTGCCTGATCACTGTAGGGAAGATATTTTTCTTGTGAATAGTTTAGTATAAACCCTGTCTTTTCATTTTCAAGCTTGTTTATCTCTATAAGGTCAGGACAACAAGAGTTGCCAATGACATAAAGTGTGTCTGGACTGTTTCTTCCTATCATATCCATGTTAAGCATTGCACACGTCTTTTCAAGTGGAATAAGAGGATTTTCAGTGTAATATTTGGAGCCTAAAAGTCCAATCTCTTCACCTGCAAAGCCAATAAAAAGAATGCTCCTTTTGGGTTTTTGTGACATACTGGAAAATGCTTTTGCAAGTGAAAGCATGCCGGAGGTTCCAGAGGCATTGTCGTCTGCTCCATTGAAAATGTAGTCGCTTCCTGGACGATGGTTCTTCTTAAAACCAATATGGTCATAATGTGCTCCAACAATGATCACTTCATTCTTTAACACAGGATCACTTCCTTCAAGGAATCCGGCTACGTTGTAAGAGGGCCATTGCATGATTTCGGTCGAGGTTTTTATGGAAGCCTTGCAATCTGTTAGTTCAAATGATTTTGCCGAAAGTGAGCTGTCTATCTGCTTTTGAAGATTTATCAGCGAATCAACTGAACCGAAAAGTTCTAAAACGGCATCCTCTCCAACCTGAATTACTGGGATTTTTTTATCCTCCGGCCCAATAAGTGTAATTGGAAGGGTCTCTTTGGGGATAAAACTTGAAAGTGAAGGCCAGGGAAATCCCTGAGGTTTAAGTGAGGTATGGTTTAACGGATCAGTTGCAACTATTAAAGCTATGGCTCCATGGCGCCTGGCATTATTAACCTTCTCTTCGATTTGTGAATAGACCGATGGCAGTGAACCGTTGAAAATAGATGAGTCCTCATTTTCTTGTGGCTCATGGCGCAAAATAAAGACAATTTTCCCTTTTACATCAATGTTACTGTAATCATCGTATTTGTATTCTGGCGCTGTTATACCATAACCTGCAAAGACAACCGGAGCTTCAACTTCTTTATTTGCTGTCATCTCAAAAGGCATAAAATCACTTTTGATCTTAAAGTCCTTTCCTTTCCCATTTCTCTTTATTCTAAAATGATTATCTAAGGCTAGATCAACTTTACCGAAACTGATCTTCTGCAGGAAATTTTTATTTAAAGAGGTTAGTCCATAAGAACTAAATTCACGGGCAATATAGTTCGCAGCGCTATCAAGTTCCGGACTTGGTGTAGCTCTGCCCTTTAGTGAGTCTGAAGATAGAAATACAACGTGCTTTTTTATTTCCTCTGGCTTTATCTGGTCAACTGCATTGAAAAAATCTTTGCTAGATGAACTACAGCCTGAAAAAATCAGTAGAAGAGATAAGAAAAAGAATATTTTTCTGCTTAAATACTGCATAGGACCCCTGAAAATCTAAGAATTCAATGGCTTGGAATTTAAGCAGAAAAAACGAATTAAACTACAGATTGATTAAATTACAGATTGGTTAACCTGTGAGTTTAACCAGCCAATTATTTTTGCAAATATTTCCTGGTTGCGCGGTTCATTGTGGATTTCATGGAAAAGTCCTTCATAGACTTGTATTGTGCAATTAGTATTAACTTTTGAAGCAAACTGCTTTGAACTTTCAGCTGAGGTCACATGGTCTTCTCCACCATGAAGTATTAGTATTGGATATTGAAGCTCTCCTGCATGCTCCAAAGCCCAGCGCCCTGTCTCTTCAGCCGTTAGATATGTCCTAACAGATATCCATGGATGCAGATATTTGTCACGTTCACGTGTGACGTTTTTTACTCCGTTACTCGAAAGGTAGACCGGTTTAATTCCATTAAAAGTACGGAAGCTTGGCCAGAATTTATCTAACCATCTGGCAAACTTTTGAATAAACTTTCCTGGGGGGTGAGTAAGGCGAAACCAAGGCCCCGTAGCTATTACTCCCTTTATATCAGGTTTATGGCGTAAGGAATAATTTACTACTAGATTTCCTCCAAGGCTATGCCCATACAAGAAACGATCTTTGCCCGGATATAACTTTGCAGCTTTATCTAGAAGAGCAGTTATATTGTCCATGTAAGCTTCATAGTCAGGTGTATGCCCCCGCTTGCCTCCTGACTTGCCATGCCCGGGCTGGTCAAATGCTATTAAGGCATATCCGTTTTTTATCAGAACGCGCGGCAGTATCTTGTAACGCGTGCTGTGTTCCCCTAAACCATGAACCAGGCAAACCACCGCTTTAATTTCCCCATCTTCTTTTGATGGCATCCACGTCTGACCATAAATTTTTATGTCTCTGCTGCTTATCCAGCTGAATTCCCTATGTAACATGATCCCTCTAGATTAAAATGAAACTCATTAAAATGGAAATTATTAAAATGAAATCATTAAAATGAAGACCATGAAAATGAATTTCTTTTTGCAATAGCTGAAAACCTAAAGAACACTCTGAGGCTTTTTTACTTCCTCATGCCTGAAACAGCAAACAAGGTGATCATTTACCATCCCTACTGCCTGCATAAAAGCATAACAGATTGTAGGCCCCACAAACTTAAAACCTCTCTTTAAGAGATCTTTGCTCATTTTTTCAGCTTCTATTGTTTTAACAGGGATTTCCTTCAGTGCGTTCCAGGAGTTGTTTATTGGCCGGCCGGAAACAAACTGCCATATATATTTATCAAAGCTTCCGAATTCCTCAACTACTCTCAGGTAGGCCTTTGCGTTCTCTATAGTTGCACTAATTTTTAGTCTATTGCGGATGATACCCGGATTATTCAATAATTCCTGAATCTTACCTTGTCCATATTGGGCTATCTTTTCGGCAGAAAAACCATCAAATGCTTTTCTGTAGTTGTCCCTTTTTTTTAGGACAGTTAACCAGCTTAAGCCAGCTTGCGCGCCTTCTAATATGAGAAATTCAAAAAGTAAATTGTCTTCGTGTATGGGAAGACCCCACTCTTTGTCGTGATACTCTGTGTAAATGGGGTCAGTGCTTGACCATCCGCAGCGGACTATTTCATTATTTTCCATTAGAGATTTTCTTATAGTTTTAATGCAAGAAGTTTATTCCCGGTTTCAAGATAATAATTTAGTGATTTTTCCCACCATTTCATCATTTCTAGAAATTGTCTTGCAGAATTCCCTTCTATGAACTCATTTCCTTTTTCGGTTATAGAAGTAAATACGTATTCTACGTGTAGGTTGGTTAATTCTTCTGAAACAGGCTCTAATTGCATGTTTATTTTTGTAACCAATACTTCCCAGGTCATTCTTACAAATTCAACACAAAGATTCTCCTTATCGTGTTTTGTAACAACCCATATAGTATCTACGTCACTTTCATGTTTTGTCTTAAATATAGCTCCATCTTCAGCAAGTCGGGATTCTGAATATATCATTTCATAATTCCAGCCGTCGAGCCAGTCTTTTTCCCTCTGCGGGCATAATAATGGAAAGATCTTATCGGGAGTTGAATTGATTTTCTGTGTGTAAGTCCTTTTTATCCTCTTTGCCTTAAAAGGTACCTTGTTGTTTTTGTTCTCCTCTTTCTGATCCACTTAACACTCCTGGTATTAATAAACAAATCAAAATTTCAGGATGTAAAGATAATTATTCTTGGATAAAATTCAGCAGTTTCTTTTTGAATTTATTTTATCTAAAAAAGTAAAATTTTCTAAAAAGAAAATTCTAAGAATTTAGCTCTACCAGTTGTCAGTTTCCTGTTTCTTGACCTCTCCTCCTGAGGAAGTTGTGGGTTTGTCTGTATCTGAAATTTTTATATCCTTTTCTTTTACACCTTTATCTTTAATATCTTTTTCTGTTTTTTGGTTCTCCATTTCGGTTATCAGTTGTTTGTGCTCTTTTATCAGTATCTTTTGACCTTTTAGGAAATCAAAAAGCAAGTACATTGTTCCAAAGAAAAAAAAGTGAAATAACAGTATAGGAATAAATCCCATTGTTACTGTCCTGCGCTTAAACATTAGATCATTGCCTATATTATATGAAATATCTGTCAATGCCAGGTAATCATAGATTACCCATCCTAAGGAAATAATCCCAAGTATTACAGTAACTATTGCAAAAATCTTTAGTTTCCACATACCGAGCATCCCTCCTGTTGTTATATTACCTTTAGTTTTATAACACTTCTAGGCGATCCAAACAGTTTTTATATTGATAAATTCCTTTATTCCATAGTGTGAGAGCTCTCTTCCATATCCGGAAATCTTTATCCCCCCAAATGGTAGCCTTGGATCGGATTTTACCATGCCATTTATAAAAACTGATCCTGATTCAATTCTGCTTGCCAGCTCCTTTGCATTGGAAAGATTTCTTGTCCATAGACTTGCACCTAAACCGTAGGGGCTATCATTTGCTATTCTTATGGCATCATCCTGATCTTCAGCTACTATTATTGCTGCTATTGGGCCAAATGTCTCCTGCTCATAGACCGGCATCCCCTTCTTTACATCTGATAAAACAGTAGCAGGGTAATAGTAACCGTGCACTTCAAGCCTTTTGCCTCCACTTAGTAACTTGGCTCCCATCTTTACCGATTGCTTTACCTGCTCATCAATTGTAAGAAGAAGATCTTCACGGGCAATTGGACCAAGATCATTACGCTCATCCATTGGATCGCCTATCTTTAGATCATTTACTATCTCAACAAACCTTTCTTCGAACTGCTTTGCTATTTCTTTTACTACAATAAATCTTTTGGCAGCAATGCAGCTTTGTCCATTGTTTATTATCCTTGACTTTACGGCCATATTAGATGCAGCCTCAATATCGGCATCAGCTAGCACAATAAATGGGTCACTTCCACCTAACTCAAGTACTGTTTTCTTTAGGTTCTTTCCTGCTGCAGAAGCTACTTTCTTGCCTGCACCTTCACTCCCTGTTAGCGTTACTGCGCTGACCTTTGGATGATTTATTATATCTTCCATTCGTGAAGAACCTACCAAAAGTGTCTTAAATGTCCCTGAGGGAAATCCTGCTTTCATAAAAATTTCTTCAATTGCAAGTGCACTCATAGGTACGTTTGAAGAATGCTTCAGAAGGCCTACATTTCCTGCTACTAGTGCTGGCGCGGCAAAGCGAAAGACTTGCCAATATGGAAAATTCCAGGGCATGATAGCTAAAACTACACCAAGAGGATCAAATTCCACATAGCTTTCGGATGCATCTGTCTGTATTACTTCTTTTTTTAGTATTTTCTCTATATTATCTGCATAATATTCGCAAACCCAGGCGCATTTTTCTACTTCAGATACAGCTTGCCTTATTGGTTTTCCCATCTCAAGCGTCAGTATCTTGGCATAGTTGTATTTCTCATCTTTCAGTATTGTAGAAGCCTTCTTCAGATGAGCCCTTCGCTCTTTGTAACTTGTCTTTTTCCAGCTCTGAAATGTGCTGTAGGCTTTGTCTATCTCTTGATAGACCTGATCTTCTGTGAGTTCATCGAGGACTTTTATGACCTCGCCAGTGGCAGGGTTAATGGACTTAATTGGCATTTTTTTTGTCTCTCGGAGAAAGTTATGGATTTAAATTTTATTTTTCTGCTTTTTCTAGCCCTCATATATTTTATAAAATATTTTGATAATAAAAAACCCCTAACTACTTTTTAGTAATTAGGGGATTTATTATTAGGAGAAAGTATGCGTGAAAATCTGTTTTGGGGCCTATTCCCCATTTAATGATCCGTTGTCAATGTTGAACTTGGTATCATATTTAACTGTCGATACGATAAAGGTAGTCTTGATCTTATTTATTCCGTTTATCTTTGTAAGCTTTCCAAACATAAAATGTTCGTATTCCTGGATATCTCTTATTGCAACCTTGAGCATAAAATCCTCTTCACCTGCTACATGATAACATTCTAGAACCTCGCTTAGCTTCGAGATCTCTTCTCTTATTGTATCTATTGAGTTTAAGTGATGTACGGCAAGTGATATTGCAATAAAGGCCATGGTCCTTTTCCCAACCTTCTCAGGATCCACTAATGCAACATAACGCTTAATTATACCTGAATTTTCAAGCCTCTTTACTCTCTCTAGCATTGCAGCTGGTGATATTCCTAACTCTGAGGCTAACTGCGCATTTGTTATGTTTGCATTTGTCTGCAATATATCCAGAACTTTTTTGTCAGTATCGTCCAGTTTCATTGTATCTATATCTAAATGAAAATTTATTTGATAATTAACAAAATTCTATAAATCTGTTGATAAAATACGGTATATTATTGTAATATGCAAATATTATCAACCATATTTAGCAAAAAGCTGAATAATATTTGGAAACTAGAACGCCAGGGACAGTAACTTGCAATTGAGCTATTTGCTCTAGCTTTATAAAGAAAATTATTTAAACTTCAATTAAAATTTGATATTATATAGGAACAACAATGCTAAGTGAAAAAAGGGGAAATTTATGTCAGATAAACAAAATCTCTGGATAGTTGTCTCTGGAGTGATGGGGTTTTTGGGCGTTGCTTTAGGAGCTTTTGGAGCCCATGGCTTGGAATCTCATCTTTCAGTAAAAATGATGGAAACCTATAGAACGGGAGTAATGTATCATCTTATTCATAGCCTGGCCCTTCTAAGTTTGGCTTTCTTTGGAAATTACAGGTTCACTCCTGTATGCTGGTTTTTCCTCTTTGGAATTATCCTCTTTTCTTTTTCTTTATATGCTTACTCAATTTTTCAGATTAGATTTTTGGCAATCATAACACCATTTGGCGGCATCTGCTTTCTAATTGGATGGGCTCTTATTGTTTATTATGCTCTCAGGTAAGTTTATTCCCCCTATGTCCCATCTATAAATCCATCTATTTGACAACTCGTAATTTGAAGTACACTTCTTCAGGGGAAAAGATCCCGGCAAAAAATCTTTCATAGATGACAGGTTCTATATTCACTATAGAATCCATCCATTTTAAGGCCGCAAAATGGGAAGTGATAAATTTTTTCTCCAGGATTTCAAACTGAGCCTTGCCCTCATAGTTTGTACGGTGATTTAATTTCCACTTTTCATAGAATTTTAGCTTGCGATTAGCTATATATTCGTAATTATCAAAAGTTCTGATCGAAAAAGGTATCTTGTGATCTGGTTCTCCAAAATATTTTGTATTAAGAAAAAATGGGGCATATACAATTATTATGGCATCAGGTTTAGCTATTCTGTATAATTCGGTTACCGTTTTGTGAAAACTGTCCAAGTGCTCAAGTACATGCGAAGCGTAAATTTCATCAAAGGTATTGTCCTGAAAAGGATATGGAAATGAATTAATATCGTGAATTATATTGCCGCCATAGTCAACAATATCAAGATTTATATATCCTTCTTTTATATCTTTGCCGCAGCCCAGATTTAATTTCATTTTTCCTTTCTCATTCATTTTATACGAAATATATTTTATTGTCTATGGCGCTTATCATTTTTTACCGATTAACTTCTTGTTATCAAGATAAGAACCTATCTTTCCGAATTGAACTTTCAACAGTATCTATTACTATAGTATGTATTTCAACTTCAAACCATTCCTTGAAAAGTTCATGATCCCTATTCCTTGGCCAAATGTTTTCATCAAGATGCCATTCCTCAAGAAGCATGTCGAAAAGATCCGGGAAAATGCTTCTTATATACTCCTTATCCTGTTCTGGATGATCTGCTTGCGGAATCATGAAAGCTGTTACATCTTCTCTTATGTCATCAAGTGTCAAAGCACTATTACCTTCATACTGCGACTTAAGCCAGTTAAGAAATGGTTCTTTTGGCTTTATTATGACCAGATGCCTGTCTAGAGAATGCATTTAATGAGTTCCGGAATATTTGTGAAATAATTCAAACGTGGATACTTAAACATATATCACACCTTCTGAAAAGTCAAAGAATTTTTATTTTCTCTGACCTTAATAATTAAATCACTTTCTTTTTCCATTATCTTGAATTAAACTAAAAAAAGGATTCTGATGTCAAAAAGATAGTAATGGATATGTAAAACTCTTAATTCATGGAAGACAATGGCTGATATAAGAAAATACCGCAAAACCTTAATTATAGGAATTACTGCTATTGTTATAGCTGTTGCAGCTTTCCTATATATTGCCGCTTCTCCAAAGGATGAAGCAAGAAATTATAAATTTGTAAAAATTGAGAGGGGAAATATTGAATCTATCGTCTCCAGCACTGGAGTGCTTAACCCTGTTGTTACTGTACAGGTCGGTAGCCAGGTTTCGGGAACGCTCGCCAAAATTTTTACAGATTACAACCAAAAGGTAAAAAAAGGGGAACTTGTAGCTCTGATAGATACTACTTTCCTTGCTGCCTCGGTTCGCGATGCTCAAAGTAGCCTTGAAAAGGCACAGGCACAATATGCCCAATCACAAAGAGATTTAACTAGAGTTAAAGCAATGGTCGAGAAAAATCTTGCAGCCCAGACAGATTTGGAAACAGCCCAGTATAATACCGATGTTGCAAGAGCTTCGCTGCGCTCGGCACAAGCCGGATTAGACAGGGCAAAGATCAACCTAAAATATGCCAAAATTACTGCTCCAATTGATGGAACCGTTATCGCAAGAAATGTCGATGTAGGACAGACTGTTGCTGCAAGTCTTTCGGCACCAACTCTCTTTCTTATAGCAAATGACCTGTCGAAAATGCAGATAATTGCAAATGTAGATGAAAGCGATATTGGCCAAATCCAGGAAGGACAGTCAGTTACTTTCACTGTCCAGGCTTATCCTGATAAAACTTTTGAGGGTATAGTCCAGCAAATAAGACTACAACCTACAACAATTCAGAATGTTGTTAATTATTCGGTTGTAATAAACGTTAATAATTTTAATGGCCTTCTACTGCCTGGAATGACTGCGACAATTCAATTCAATATTGCTCAGGCAGATAATGTACTTAAAATTGCCAATGCAGCCCTTAGGTTCCGCCCAACTCCTGAAATGCTTGCTGAGGCTAAAACAAATATGCAAAATAAACTTAAAGGTCAGAAAGACTCCTCAGGAGAGTTTGCTTCAAGACCTGGTGAAAACCACAGACAGCAGCAGGGAAATGAAACTAATGGACAAACAAATAACTTGCTAAACGGATCTTACTATGGCCCTTCATCTGCTGGTGGCATCCAGCAAAATGGCAATAAGACACGCCGCAACAGTGGCCAGCTATTCTATATTGACCAAAATGGAAAACTTGCAATAAAAAGAGTAAGCATTGGACTTACAGACGGGCAGTATACAGAAATTAAATCCAATAGCATTCAGGAGGGACTTGAAGTTATTTCTGGTATATTAAGCAGTGATCAGAAGCCGACTTCTGGAAGCCCACTACAGACTCAGCCTGCTCCAGGTATGGGTGGCGGAAGAAGGGGGCTCTAATATGAAGTGGAGTGATTTCATTCAGGTAGCGCTTGCTTCTATCATGAAGAATAAAATGCGCAGCCTTTTGACGATCCTTGGTATTATTATTGGAGTTGCGGCCGTAATTGTTATGGTAGCAATTGGTGAAGGCGCCCAAGCACAAATACAAAACCAAATATCTTCACTTGGATCTAACCTGATCATAGTATTCCCTGGATCTACAAGACAAGGTGGCGTTAGTATGGGAATGGGGAGTAATACCAGGCTTACACTTGATGATGTAGATAAACTGACAAAGGAATCCACTCTTCTTGCAGGCGTATCACCTGTAATAAGAGCTGGGGGGCAAGTCATTGGGGGCTCTGGTAACTGGAATACTTCTACCTATGGCGTATCAACAGATTATCTGGATATTAGGCAGTGGCCCCTTTCAAACGGCGAGTTTTTTACAACTGCAGATGTTAGAAGCATGAACAAGGTTTGTGTCCTTGGTAAAACAGTTGCGCAAAACCTTTTTCCTGACGGTGACCCTGTTGGTCAGGAAATAAGAATTCGAAATGTTCCATTTAAGATTATTGGCGTATTGAGTGAAAAAGGGCAGGGTGCTATGGGTAATGATCAGGACGACGTCATTTTAGCTCCTTATACAACTGTTCAGAACCGCTTAAGTGGTTTTCGAAATATTCAACAAATCCTTTGCAGTGCAATCTCTGAAAATTCTATGACCGAGGCTCAACAGGAAATTGAAACTTTAATGAGAGAATCTCATAAAATAGCTCCAGGCGATGACGATGATTTTACAGTTAGGAATCAAACAGACATTGCTAGTACAGCTCAGGAAACTACAAAGGTGCTTACTCTTCTTCTGGCTTCAATTGCAAGTGTTTCTATGATAGTCGGGGGAATTGGGATTATGAATATTATGCTTGTTTCGGTAACTGAAAGAACCAGAGAAATCGGAATACGTAGAGCTATTGGGGCAAAAGGAAGGGATATTCTTACTCAATTTCTCTTTGAAGCTGTTGTATTAAGCATGACAGGTGGAATAATAGGAGTTATCTTCGGATTCCTTGCATCCAGAATCGTCAGCTATTTTAGCGGGTGGAATACTGTTATTGTTCCATATACGATTTTTATGTCTTTTGGCTTTGCTGGATTTGTCGGTGTATTCTTCGGCTTTTATCCAGCAAGAAAAGCTTCGTCCCTTGTGATAATTGATGCTTTAAGATATGACTAGTTGTTAAGCTTAATAATTAGCTTTTTTTTAATCATTAGCATTCTTGATCATTAGTATTCTTAATACTTGGCAAAGAAGTCTGCTATTGGCGGATCTTAACTTTTTAATAAATTAAATCAATTTATCAGGCCTAAAATATTTATTTCGAAGAAAGAGTAAAATAAAAAGTTGATCCATTCCCGGGTTCAGATTCTACCCAGATCTTTCCGCCATGTCTTTCTACAATTTTTTGGCATATGGAAAGCCCAATACCTGTTCCTGGATATTTTTCTCTTTCGTGTAATCTCTGAAATATTATAAATATCCTGTTGAAGTATTCTGTCTCTATCCCAATACCATTATCATTAACATAAAATATTGGGCAAACACTTGTGTAGACATTAGAAGGTACAGTGCTGCTACTTTCCCGAATACCTATTTTTATCTCAGGCTTCCTTTCACTTCTGAATTTTATTGCATTGCTTATTAGGTTCTGATAGAGTTGTATGAGCTGTGTTTCATCGCCATATACTTCAGGAAGTTTATCTATTGTAAGCTTTGCATCGGTTTCTTTTATAAGTAAGCTCAAATTATTCTTTACAATCTCAATTATTTTGTTAAGGTCTATTGTCGTGAAATTCCTTTCCTTTGTTATTGTCCGTGAATAGTTCAAAAGATCCTTGATCAAAGATTGCATCCTGGTCGTACCTTCAAGAATAAAACTAAAGTATTTCTCTACTTCTATGCTAAATATCTCTTTGTATTTTTTTAAGATGAGACTGCTGTAGTTTGAAACCATTCGTAGCGGCTCTTGAAGATCATGCGAGGCAACATAGGCAAACTGCTCAAGTGCTTTATTTGAACGCTTTAATTCATCCTCGGCGGACTTGAGCCTTGTAATATCTGTCATCCTGAATATAAAACCAGAATTCTTTTCTTCTATTTTTGCATCGCTCATTATCTGGTCTTTTGCTATCAGATACCATTTATTTCCTATCTGTATTTCGGCTTTATCTCCACTTTTAGGTATTTGTTCAATTTGCCCTGAATAGTTTTCCAGTTTGTTGTCTATTATATCTTTAAAACAACTTTCAAATTCGCTTCCAAGAAGAAAATCCTTTGTGAGTCCTGAGATGCTGCAAAAGGCTTTATTGCAGCGCCTGATCATTCCACTATTATCTACAAGGCAAATGGCATCCTCAATTGAATCAAAAGTCGTTTTCCATTCCAGCGCCATTTCCTGGAATCGCTGCTCTGCATTTCGTATCCGCAAAACAGCCTTGATAGTCGCAAACATAACCATTGGGTCAATTGGCTGTGTCAGGTAAGCATCAGCCCCGATATCTAAACCATATGCCTTTGATCTGTCATCTTTGTATGTGGCAGAAAGATGTATCACAGGTATTGAATTCGTCTCAGGATCTGACTTGATCATTCTGCATATTTCAAATCCACTTATATCAGGCAGGTTGACATCAAGTATTATTACATCCGGCTTATCTTTTAATTTGATTAAGGTTTCTCTCCCACTTTTTGCCTCGATTACATTATATCCATTTGCACGTAATGTTCTCGAATTAACATATAATCCGGATTCATTATCATCTACTAACAAAATAACCGGAGATGCCGTTGTTGTAGTAGAAATAAAATTTATTGCATCATCCATTTCTATTAATTCCTAATGTTTCTATTCATATTCTTATTAGAACCCTTAACGTTTCAAGCGCATTACTGCTTGAGAGGATATTCTTCGAAATAATTCCTGCAGGACCATTTCCCAATCGATCCTTATCCTTTGCAGAAAGATCTTTTGATGTTACAATATAGACAGGGATATTACTAGTATAACTGTTGCCCTTTAATTTTTCCAATACATCAAAACCGTTGAGACCAGGCATAATCAGATCCAGAAAAATTACTTCAGGCCTTATCACTTCTGTTTTTTCCAGCCCATCTTTCCCATCCTTAGCTTGAATAACACTATAGTCTGGAAAAAGATCATTTAAGACCCCTTGTAATATATAACGAGATATTTCCTGGTCGTCTATTATCAGAATATTATGTTCAGAGAATTTCCCTGCTTCACTTGATCTATCACCCTTTGAAAATATACTGCTCTCCTGAAGAGTTCCTGAACCCGGTCCTTTATATATTATTGGAATATTTAAATAAAATACTGAGCCTTTTCCATAAATACTATCTACCCATAAGCTTCCACCTAAAAGTTCTGCAAGCCGTTTTGATAATGGGAGCCCTAGTCCGGTCCCTTTAGCTTTTCTTTGAAGATCACTATCGATCTGCGCAAACTCTTCAAAAATAATTGTTTTATACTTCTCTTCAATCCCGATTCCTGTGTCCTTTACACTGAAAATTATCCTTTCTGTATTATCTTCATATTGACTGGTTATTCTAATTTCCCCATTTTCTGTAAACTTTATGGCGTTTGAAATTAGATTCCTTAAGATCTGTGAAACCTTGATTTCATCTGTATAAAGGTTGGGCAGTCCTTTGGGCTCCTGAAAAACAAGATTTACAGTTTGTGTGATAATTAAAGGTTTGAACATTACCTTCAGTGTCGAAAATAATTGTTCAATAGAGAAACTGCTTGGTTTTACAGTTAGCTTTCCTGCCTCGACCTTGGCTATATCCAAAAGATCATTTACAAGCTCATAAAGATCCTCAGTCGACTTTCTTATATATTTTACCTGTTTTTCCTGCTCATCGTTAAGCTTACCATCAGCTTCCTGTATGAGTAGGTTTGACAAAGCAAGTATTGAGTTTAACGGAGTCTTAAACTCATGACTCATGTTGGATAAGAATTTCGTCTTTATTTCATTTATTGTCTTAAGGTGTTCAGCCCTTTCATCAAGCTCTGCATACAAAGCAACAACACCACGATTGGTCTCTTCTAACTCTTTATTTAAACTTACAAGATCTTCTTGGCGTTTTTTGATTTCATCAAGTGATCTTAAGAGTTCCTGATTTTGTTGCCTCATTTCTTCATAAAGATCTTGTGGATTCTTCTTTACTAATTCCTTGGATATCCTTGCAGCTTCTTCCTTTAGGTCAAGCTTCCGTTCCTTAGGCAGTATCTTTCCCAGTATTACAGTTGTTCCCAAACCAGGCGCGCTTTCTATCTTAAAGTAATCCATGAGTCTCCGTGACCCAACTATCCCCATTCCCAATCCAGTCTTTGATGAATACCTGCCACTTAGAATACTATCCACATCTTTTATACCTGGACCATGATCACTAACTTTGATAATAAACATTGGTGGCGAGGATTTGTCATCAAAAAGAAAATAAACATCGCTTTTACCTGCATAAGAAAATGCGTTCCTTGTAATTTCGGATACAGCTGTTGCTATTGAAGTTTGCTCCCTGAGATCAAAACCAATTAATTCGGAAATTTGCCTTGCCCTTTGCCTCGAAAAAACAATGTCCTGCTCATACTGAATCCTTAATGTGAGTATATTTATACTCATTTGTTTTTCTCCATGTCAATATTCTCGCGTGTAACCACTACAGTCAAATCATCATTTCCTCTGGAATAATCTCTATAAAGTATCGCTGCTGTAATTGAAGCAGCTTTGTTTTGTAATCCAACGGTATTCTTCTCTAGGTTCCATCTGGAAGAGAGCCCATCTGAGTGCATTATTAAAGTTGAATTTTCTATCCATTGAGTTTCAAATGTCTGTATCTTTCTTATCTCATGACCTGCAATTCCATTATGAGATATCATTGTCTTTGACTTTTCTGAAGTCTGTACAACGCAGTTAATATTTCCTATTCCGCAGAAACTAAGTATTTTATTACCATAATTTATCTCAGCAAGAGCTACAGCAGCTCCTCTTGTATGTCGGAGTGAATCATGTATAGATCCCATGAGCGCAGATAAGGATGAACTTTTATGCATATTAAAACATTTTATAGCTTCCAAAGAAGCTGCCGAAGCATCTACACCATGACCTAAACCATCAGAAAGAATTATACTTAATGATTGCTCTTCTTTGCGAAATGCCCACTTATCTCCATTAACTCTCTCGCCCTTTTTCGGGAGACTTATACCTCCAATATCAAGCAGGGCAGTGGGCGAATACCCTCCCTTATCATCAAGCCATATACTCGAAATGATTATGGTCCCATTACCAAAGGATGAATAGATGTCAAATTTATCTGACATGCGCTTTATTGCACCGAGCCCGGTACCCTGACTTCCTGCAGTTGAATAGCCATCTGTCAAGCACTGTGTTACATTTCTCATTCCCGGACCTTTATCTATGGCAATTAGTTCAATACCACAACGGTCTTTTAAACATATTTTCTGTACAAGCAACTCTCCTTTTTCATCTGTACAATGTTTAATTATATTTGTCGCCATCTCTGATACAATTACTGCAATTTTCCCTGTGGCGGTTTCGTTAAACCCCATCTCAGAAGCAATCGAAGCGCTAAGCCTTCTGGCCTCAGAAATATTACTCCTGTCCTGGATTTTTACAGATAATAACGTCTTTATTTCCATCTTATAATTGTTATTTTGGTGCCCTGCCCGACACTAGATTCAATATTAAATTCGTTAACTAGCCTTCTTGCTCCCCCTAGACCTAGCCCCATTCCTTCTCCAGTTGTGTAACCATCCTTTAAGGCTAATCCTATATCGGCAATTCCAGGACCCTTGTCCTCAAATATTAGCTTGAGCCCTTTTCTAATACCATCAGACACAATTTGCAGATATAAAACACCACCACCGCCATATTCAACTGCATTTCTTGCCAGTTCACTTGAAGCTGTTACTATCTTTGTCTGATCTACAAGACTAAATTGTATCATTAGTGCCCATTCTCTTACTACTTGCCTTATTAGGACTATGTCATCTGAATTCCGGATATAGCGCATATCATTCTTCAGAATGGTCATTTAGCTTCTCCTGCTCATCATTCTTTCCGGTAAAGATATCTAGCATTTTCATCCCCATATCTACATTTAGAGCAGTCTTTACACCTTTCATGTCAAGTCCTAGTTCAACCATTGTTATGGCTACTGCTGGACGCATACCTACAACAACTGTTTCTGCATCAAGAATGCGGGACATAGAGGCTATATTGCTTAACATTCTTCCTATAAAAGAATCAACAATCTCAAGTGAAGATATATCAATAAGGACACCTCGTGCATTGTATAAGACTATCTTTTCCGTTAGATCGTCCTGTAATGACATTGCAAGACGATCATGCATATCTACCTGAATGGTAACCAGGAGATACTTCCCCATTTTTAATATGGGTATCTTTTCCATAAAAATTCTCCGGTTAGTGTATGACCTTTATTGCTTTTTTTTAACTATTGCGCCTGTTAAATTTAGTGCGTGCTTGAATGCATCGGCCATTGTTGCTTTTGTAGTTACCTCTGAAAGATCAACTCCAAGGTGTACAATTGTCTGTGCTATTTGTGGCCTGATTCCGCTGATTACACAATCTGCTCCCATCAATCTTGCAGCTGCTACAGTCTTCAGTAAATGCTGCGCTACAAGTGTGTCAACTGTAGGAACACCTGTTATATCAATTATGGCAATATTTGATCCAGTTTCAACAATTCTTGAAAGAAGGCTTTCCATAACAACCTGTGTGCGGGCGCTATCTAATGTTCCAATTAATGGTAAGGCTAGTATCCCATTCCAAAGCTGTACTACTGGTGTTGAAAGCTCGATCATCTCCGTCTGTTGCCTTACTATAATCTCTTCTTTGCTCTTTAAGTATACTTCAGTTGTAAATAGACCAAGACTGTCTATCAGTAAAGTAATATCACATAAATCCTGAATCAGATCTGCCGTGCCATTTTTACTTGTTTTCTGTAATGTTGTAAAGAGAGATTGTTTAAGTGAGAAAATAAATGTGGCTGTTTCAGTCGGAGTGAACCCGCGAATTGCCCTTGAACGCGATATGCTATCTAGAAATTCAAGGACTCTTGACCATCCAGAATCATTAATGTCCCAGTTACCTGTTGATGTGGCTTCTTTGAAAAGAGATAAAAATTCTGCTGATTGCTGCCTCAGTTCTCTTTCGGAAAGTAAATCCATTCTTAAAGCAGTCGAAGATATCTGTAGCTTTAACCAATTCTCAAGGATTTCATTCTCAGTACTGTTTACGATATCAAAGATTCGCACTTTGGATTTGTCGGTCATTATTCCTCCCTTTTTTCTGTATTTTGATCAGGCGTTTGGGAAACGAAAATTTATTTGAAGAATTTGCTCCCTCTGCTACAAAGAAATGAGTTCGAGCCTTTTTGCCGGCGTTAGGTAATTATTTTTGCTTTTATTGAACTAGAGAAATTACATCGAGAATCAAAGATCAAGTTAAACTTATTGATCTTTCCTTTTGTAGGGCCAATTTCTCTTTGGCTCATATATTAGAATAATATAATATAGATAGAAAATAAATCCAATTTCTTTATCTGATCTAATGACTGCTTTATTCTAATGTCTGCTTAGCTACAAGCTTATTCCTTTGGGGTGAAGAAAATAAAGCCCAATTATTAGTCCTCTTTAATAATTAGTGAATATTTTTTCGTGTTAATAATAAAGATTAACTTTCCTATAGGGATAAAAAGAAGTAGTGAACTCTCATGATTTTTTCCTTAATTTCGCATCCAACTGAGCTTTTATAGATGTATTTATTAGATGAAGTGGGAACTTTATCTTCCTGTAATTTTTTAAGAGAATGCAGATACTGTAAATCTTATCTGCCTTTTTGCTTTTGTCGTCTCTAGCTCTTCTGGGCAAATTTGAACAACTCAGCAACAATTCCAAAGAAATATTTGCAAAGGAAATGTAAATGAAGTCTTTTTCGTATATCATAATAATCCTACTCTTTTTGCTTAATTTAACTTTAATAGCACAGACGAAGGATTCATCTATCGACTTAACTTCTAAGATCCCTCAGGATACCTCTGTCATAATTGGACATCTTGAAAATGGATTGACCTATTATATTAGAAAAAACAGTAAGCCAGAAAAGCGAGCTGAACTTCGTCTTGCTGTTAATGTTGGATCTATCCTGGAAAACGATGATCAGCAGGGTCTAGCTCACTTTGCCGAGCATATGGCATTTAATGGCACAAAGAACTTTAAAAAACAGGAAATTGTGAACTTCCTTGAATCTGTTGGTATGCGTTTTGGCCCTGAACTAAATGCATATACAAGCTTTGATGAGACTGTCTATATGTTGCAGCTGCCGACAGATACTGCGGGAGTTCTTGAAAAGGGCTTTAATATTCTTGAGGACTGGGCACATAACGTTAGTTATGAAAATAGTGAGATCGATAAAGAACGTGGAGTTGTAATTGAAGAATGGCGACAGGGTAGAGGTGCCGAAGCTAGAATGAGGGATAAACAACTACCAGTAATTTTCAAGGATTCAAAATATGCCCAAAGACTTCCTATAGGAAAAAAAGATATTATTGAGAAATTTGACTATGATAAAGTTAAGAGATTTTACCACGAATGGTATCGCCCTGAGCTAATGGCTGTTGTGGCTGTAGGGGATTTTGACGTTAGAAAAGTTGAAGATATGATTAGAAAGGAGTTTTCCCAAATCCCAAAATCACCTGCTTCTTCTACTGAACGCAATTTTTTCCCAGTACCAGATCAGAAAGAAGACCTCTTTGCTATTGCCTCAGATAAAGAAGCCTCTCGCTCTAGTGTATCTGTGTATTTTATGCGAAAAATAGAAAAAGAAACGACAATTGGGGACCTTCGCAAAAAATTAATTGAGGATCTTTATGACCAGATGCTAAATGAAAGATTTTATGAACTTTCCCAAAAGGCCGATCCTCCTTTTCTTGGCGCTGGCTCTGATCATTTTGATATATGCCGTACTAAGTCTGCACATTCAGTCAGTGCTGCTGTAAAAGATAATGGAATTCTTCAAGGCTTAGAATCTATTCTCAGGGAAGTCGAAAGAGTTAAACGTTTTGGCTTTACTTCAGGTGAACTAGATAGGGTGAAGAAAGATCTCTTAAGCCAGATCGAACAATCCTATAATGAAAGAAATAAAACCGAGAGTGAAAACTTGGCTGGTGATTATGTCTATAGCTATCTTTGGAATGAAACTTCTTCTGGAATTGAAAACGAATACTATCTCTATAACAAACTTATCCCGGGTGTTAGCCTTGAAGAGATAAACAAAATTGCTCAAGATGAGGAGTCAATCTCTAAAAAAAATCGCGTTATAGTTGTAAATTCTCCTGAGAAAGAGGGGATAAAAGTACCAACAGAAAAAGAACTTTCTTCTATATTCGAAACTGTAATGAAAGAAAATATTCTAGCTTATGTAGACACTCTAAAAAATGAGGACCTTCTTAAACCTGCCCACTTAGAGGGGAAAATAGTCTCGGAAAACGAAATAAGGGAATTGGGCATAACTGAACTTAAGCTTTCTAATGGAATAAGAGTAGTTCTAAAACCAACGGATTTTAAAAACGATGAAATTCAGTTTACAGCTTTTTCCCGCGGGGGAAACTCCCTTGCAAGTGATGATAAGTTCATTTCAGCTGCAACTGCCACTTCAATTGTAAGTGAATCTGGAGTTGGAAAATTTTCACAGGTCGATCTGCAGAAGATGCTCGCCGGAAAAATTGTGAATGTTAACCCCTGGATTTCTGATATTCAGGAGGGCTTTAGCGGCTCTTCTAGTACAAAGGATATCGAATCTCTTTTTAAGCTCGTGAACCTCTATTTCACTTCTCCAAGGAAAGATAGCAGTGCTTTTAAGTCTTACTTGTCAAAAATGAAGGCTTATTTTGAAAATAGAAGTGCCTCACCACGGTCAGCTCTTCAAGATACAATTACTGTGACTTTATCAAATTATCACTTTAGGTATAAACCTTGGACAGTTGAGACATTAAAGAAAATTGATCTTGATGATGCTTATACATTCTTTAAGGATAGATTCTCAGATGCTGGTGACTTTACATTTATTTTTGTGGGAAACTTTGAGCTGCCTCAAATAAAATCTTTTGTTCAGACTTACCTTGGTAGTCTGCCCTCAACAGGTCGAAAAGAAAACTTTGCTGATATTGGCAGAAAATATCCCACTGGTGTAATCAAGAAAGTCGTAAAAAAAGGACAAGAGCCACAAAGTCAGGTCGTACTTGGCTTTACGGGACCTTTTAACTGGAATTCACAAAATATATATAACCTTAGCGCTCTTTCAGGAGCTCTTGATATAAAACTTCGGGAAGTCATTCGGGAAGATAAGGGGGGAACATATGGCGTTAGTGTCTCAAGAAATTATTCACGTTTCCCCAGGGAAAATTATATCTTTAGTATATCCTTTGGTTGTGATCCTAAGAATGCAGAAGAACTTACTAAAGCTGTTTTCTCACAAATTGATAGCATAAAGAAATTTGGCATAAGTGAAATTTATGTCAATAAAATAAAAGAAATTCAGATTAGGACAAGGGAAACTGAACTTAGAAGAAATGAATTCTGGCTGAACAATCTTTCAAGCTATTATTTTAACGATATCGATCCTAAGCAGATACTTAATTTTGACCAATTAGTTAGCAAACTTTCTGCAAAAGATATACAAGAGTCTGCACAGCAATATCTAAATGAAAATAATTATGTTAAAGTGATCTTATATCCCGAAAATTACAACGGAATATAGAATTTTGCCCCTATTTTATACAAAAACTTTTATATTGTATAAATACACAACTATTAAAGGGGGCCCCATAGATGTTCTTTCAGGCTGTTATTACTGTTATACATATTCTTTCAGCTGTAGTATGGCTTGGATATGTTCCTTCGGATATTGTTCTTAGACGCCAAATTAACAATAGCAGAGGAACATCAGGTGAAAAAAATCTTATATCAAGCTATCTTATCCTTACTAATGTTGCAGGCATAATTGGTATGTCCGGATTGCTTTTTACAGGAATTATTCTTGTTAGTGTGATCCCTTACTACTTTTTCTTTAATTTTGCGTCTAATCACTGGTTGGCTGCAAAACAGGTTATAATGGTGGTACTTATTATTCTGGTCTTTGCTTTCCTGATCCCTAAGGCAAAAAAACTGAGAACTACTCTGAATAATGAAAAGCTGAGCAAAATGCCCTTAAGTGATCAGGCGCATAGAGATCTTAAAAATTTGGAAACAATTATTAGCATAATTGATGTTTTAGTATTACTTAACTTTCTTTTTGCTGTTACACATAGGTTTTTGACCTGAATGATTTGAATTTATATAAATAGACTACTGAGGGTTGTAGTATTAATAGATTGAAATTGAGGGGTGACTTTTATAACTTTCATGACTTAATTATTGCTGATATATGAAAAAAATTTTTATTCTGGGTTCTACTGGTTCTATTGGTACAAATACACTGGATGTGATAAGAAATTACCCCGATAGGTTCAAAGTTGAAACCCTGACGGTCAATTCTAACATAGAATTGCTCGAAAAACAGATAAAAGAGTTTAACCCTTCGCTTGTAGTCGTTCGAAATGAAAAATCTGCAGAACAGCTAAAACGTAGCTTAGGAAATTCAATTGAAGTCTTAAGTGGGGATAAAGGACTTATTGAAGCTACAAGACGAAATAATTATGATATACTTGTAAGCGCTTTGGTTGGATTTGCTGGACTGGCCCCAACAATTGAGGGTATTAAGCTTTCAAAAAGAATAGCCCTTGCTAATAAAGAAACTCTTGTCGTCGCCGGTGAACTGATTACTGCTCTATGTAAAGAGTGTAATTCGGAACTCGTGCCCGTAGACTCTGAACATAGTGCTATTTTTCAATGTCTTGTGGGGGAAAAATCACCTGAAGTCAAAAAATTGATACTTACTGCTTCCGGGGGACCTTTTCTACACCATTCTAGTGAATCTCTTAAAAATGTCTCTGTTGCAGAGGCGTTAAACCATCCAAACTGGAAAATGGGGAGTAAAGTTACAATTGACTCTGCTTCGATGATGAATAAAGGACTTGAGGTGATAGAGGCTCAGTGGCTTTTTGGCATCGAAAAGGAGAAGATCGAAGTTGTAGTTCATCCTCAGTCCATTGTTCATTCAATGGTTGAATTTATTGATGGCTCTATTAAAGCACAAATGGGACTGCCGGATATGAGACTGCCTATTCAATATGCACTTTCCTATCCTGAGAGGCTATGCGGTTATTTGCCACAGACAAAGCTTCCGGAAATCAGGGACCTTTCTTTTTTTGAACCTGATTATAAAAAATTCGAGTGCCTTAAATTAGCCTATCAAGCTATTGAATGTGGTGGTACAGCCCCTTGTATCTTAAATGCAGCAAATGAAATTGCTGTGGGCAAATTTCTCGAGGGTAGCATTAGGTTCTTGCAAATACCTGAGATTATTAAGAAAGCCTTAAATGCTATTGAAAATCACAGAGGACCTGATATTAATACAATTTTCGACTGTGACAGGCAAACTCGTGAATTTGCTTCAAAATTATCTTAAAAAGGAGAATATTATTTAATGAGCTATGTTATATACTTCCTGATAACTATTGCTATACTTGTATTCGTACATGAATTCGGGCATTTTATTGCCGCGAAAATCTCTAAAATGAGAGTCGATACTTTTGCAATAGGCTTTGGAAAAAGACTTTTCGGATGGAACAAACTCACTGGCTTTTCTTTCGGTGACCTCCCCGAGGATTTTGACGGTCAGGGTAATACTGATTACAGGCTTTGCCTTTTGCCCCTCGGCGGCTATGTTAAAATAGCTGGTATGGTTGATGAAAGTTTTGACGTTAAGTTTGCAGATAAAGAACCTCAGCCCTATGAATTTAGAGCTAAACCAACTGGACTGAAGCTCTTTGTTATAACTGCTGGTGTGTTGATGAACCTGCTCTTGGCTTTCCTTATTTTCGCAGGAATTAATTATTTCCAAGAGAAACAGTTCTTTAAGACTACAACTATTGGCTTTGTCGCACCTATGAGCCCGGCTGAAAAAGTCGGACTTAAGGAAAATGATAAAATTCTTTCGGTTAATGGCAAGAATGCAACCTATTGGGACGATGTCTGGAACCCGATAGTTCTGGATAATATGGACAAGGACCTGAAGTTGAAGATCGAAAGAAATGGTAGGATTGAAAATCTGCTTATACCAAGGAGAACCTTTACTAAAGAAGCTACAAAGGGAGGTATGATCTTTCTTCCTGCTGGATTCAGGGTTTATGCCGATAGTATAATAAAGGGATTTCCTGCTGAAAAGGCGGGCCTTAAGAGTGGAGATTTACTCCTTAAGATCAATGGACAAAAAATACTTACCCAGGAACAAACTACACAGATCATTTCCTCTAATAAAGGTAAACAGCTCCCTGTTTCTGTCTTAAGAGGAAACGATACTCTTCAGTTTGCTGTAACTCCAAGTAAGGATGGGAAAATTGGTATACTCATGAAACCTGAGTTTACTGGAAAAATTGACTATAAATCTTCTGGCTTAGGTGAATCAATTTATAGTGGCGTTGCCGATATTGGGAAATATACTGTTCTTACATTTTCAATGATTTCTAATGTAATTAAGGGAAATGTCGAATTTTCTTCCGCCTTCGGTGGTCCAGTTAAAATTGCGCAGTATGCCGCTAAAACAGCTCACAGCGGACTTACAACCTTTATTCTTTTCCTTGCTACGCTGAGCTTAAGCCTTGCAATTTTGAACATTTTGCCTTTCCCGGTTCTTGACGGGGGACACTTTGTTATTATTCTTATTGAGGGAATTATTAAACGCGAAATACCAGTTAAGGTAAAGGTCGCTATTCAGAACGCTGGATTTGTAATTTTGCTGCTTTTTATGGCTTTTGTGATCTATAATGATCTGATAAGTCTATAAAAGAATATTTTAATGTTTAGTCGTCAAAAAGGCATTCTCATTTAGGGGGTGCCTTTTTTTTTATAAATTAAAAATAATTTTCCGACAGTGCAGAATTTCTTGCTATATATATAGTATAACTGCATGGAGAAACATTGGGGAATTCTGAATCAAAACAAGTGTGGGTAATGAATCTTGCGGTTCTATTTGTAATAGCCTTGGCCTTATATTTTCTTTTATTTCATGTCCTTTGATGAGAAAGCAAAAATATAAGACCAATTACTATTCTCTATCTTTCTTTTCCCATGAGCTTTTTATGGGAAAAAGTAAAATGATGGGAGAGGGCCTGTATCCTTTACTTTTTTAAGTATCTTTCTTCTGAAATATTTTTACTATTGAAAGATTCTTACATTATAAGCTTCTTTATTCACCATGTTATGTAACTTCTTTAGTGGATCATTACTTGTATATCAGAAAAATTTTCTGACATGTAACAATGTATCTGATTTCAATCTCAGCATCAGGTAAACTTCTTTTATTAATTACCAGATCAAATATTTCATGACTATATTTGTTTTTTGACTTTTTAGGGATATATGAAAATATTTTATAGATTATCGTCTTCTTTAGTGTTGCTCTTTTTCTCTTTTTCACTTTTATCTTTATTCCCCAATTTTCTCCGGGCTCAGGAACCCGATGAAGAAACAATTATTACAGATGATGTAATTGTTACAGCTAAGAAGATTCCTGTGCTTACACTTGAGTCTGTTAAAAATGTTCTTGTCATCTCTTCCGAAGAATTACAAAATCTACCTGCTGAGAATATCCAGGATATTTTAGGTTATTACTCAGGGATTGATGTAAAAAAACGTGGCCCTGGGGGAGTTCAGGCTGATATTAGTATCCGCGGTGGATCTTTCGAACAAACTCTAATACTAATTGATGGAGTAAAGCTTAGTGACCCGCAAACAGGACATAACAACCTCAACCTCCCGATTAATATGGAAGATATTGAAAGAATTGAAGTATTAAAGGGACAAGCATCCAATATTTATGGTTCAAATGCACTCTCAGGAGTTATAAACATAATTACAAAAAAAACTAAAAACGATGAACTTCTCTTGAATGCATCTGCAGGTGAAAATGGTTTCTATAAAGGAGGCCTCTTCCTTTCATATGGCCTGGGGAAACTGTCAAATAGTATCTCTTTTTCAAAAGAAAATTCTAATGGTTATAGGCATAATACTGACTTTGACATTATTACAACTTCTTATAATTCATCTTTAAGGTTTGATTTGGGAAGTGCTGGATTTTCGGTTGGTTACACAGATAAGAAATTTGGGGCAAATGGATTTTATTCCGATAGGTACCCGAACCAGTGGGAAGGCTTAAAAACTTTATATTCTTCTTTTGTACTTAATCTTGGAGTTGGTAATTTTTCCATCTCACCTAAGCTTTATTTGCGAAATAACAAGGATAATTATTTACTCGATTATTTAAGACCATATTTTTATAAAAATGAGCACAAAACAAATTCATATGGCATTGAACTGCAGAGTTCATTCTCTCTTGGATTTCTTAGACTTTCCTTTGGAGGTGAACTTAGCTATGATGATATTCAGAGCTCAAATCTTGGAAATCACGACAGGCAAAAAGGAGGTATCTCCCTTGCTGCAATCTTTACTCCTTTCGATAGGCTAAAAATTGCGGCAGGTGGTTTTGTTTATAACTATGATAACTTTGGATGGAAATATTGGCCGGGAGTTGATCTTGAATACCAGCTCGTAAAAGGACTTAATCTTACTTCTTCTATTGGCAAGTCTTTCCGTATCCCTACTTTTACTGAGCTTTATTATAATAGCCCTGCACAAATAGGGAATCCTCTTCTGAGGCCAGAAGAAGCTTTTTCAATGGAAGCTGGTCTAAGCTATTCTACCGATGAATTTTTTGGAAATTTTAACATTTTTTCAAGACAGGGAAGTAGCCTTATTGACTGGATAAGGTATTCATCTGATAAACCCTGGATGGCTGAGAATATAACAAAGATTAATACCACAGGTTTGGAAGCTTCTTTTTCCGTAAACCCAATAGAAATTCTACAGCTGCCAATTGAGAAAATTAAATTCGGTTATACATACCTTAATTCTGACTTAAAACTTGGAAACTATCAGTCCAGATATATTATGGACCATCTTAAACATCAGTTTACGGCAGAAGTCATGCATCCACTGATTTTTGATATTAAAGCTAATTGGGCCTTCCGCTATGAAGATAGGCTAAGCCAACAGGAATATTTTATCGTTGATACAAAAATTTTATACAGTTTAAGCAATTATGAATTCTTTCTTGAAGCAACTAATCTTTTGAATAAATATTATATGGATTTTAGCGGTATACCTATGCCGGGACGGTGGATAATTGGTGGAATTAAATTCAGAACAGCATTATAATTTTCTCAAAGTAATCATTTAAAAAAGCTAACTGTTCAGAGTGCAATTGAGGTTTTCTACTGATTTTTGCGTGCTTTCTCTGAAGAAAAGTATCAAGCCATCACAAAAAAGAAAATTAGTCTCCCTCTTAGAAGAAATAGAACTTTCTCTGGGAGACTTTTTTATTTCTCATTACTTTACTTTCGCTGCTTTTAATCAATCAATGCAAAATAACTTTGTTTGATACCGAATCTTTTTTTGTTTGTGTTTTATCTTTTGCCTGATCTGCCTTAAATGACTTTAACATAAATTTTGCAGCCACGCATTCATGTGTACTTTCAAAGTTCTCAACTAGTTTGCTTCCCTGACTTAAAAACAGCTCATAATATTCACTTGCTGTCTTTTTATCTTTTAGATTGAAACGGTATATCTCAGCTATATTAAATATTAGCTTTATCTGTTCAGGGGCAAAGTGAAGTGCATCTTTATATGATTCAATTGCTTTGTCATACTGTTTACTTTCCTTATAATAATCTCCCAGATATACACAAATGTCCGGTGCTATATCGGAGACTGAATAATCTCTTGCTTTCTGCATCGTTTCTATGGCCTTCTGAAATTCACCTGTTTTACTATCTGTTATTGCAAGGTACATTAAGGTAATTGGATTAGCTGTATCCTGTTCAGCAGCACCTGTAAAGGCTGATCTTGCTCTTATATAATATACTAGCTTCATATTTGCATTAAGAGAATCGTTATTCATTGCATAAAAATAAAGACAAAAACCAAGCTTCTGTAAAATGTAAGCTGAGCTGTCGCCTTTTGAAATAACATCTGAAAAATAATTGTGCGCATTTTTATAGTCTTTATGGCGGAAAAGTATATCTCCCTTTAACCTTTCAAACCTTGCATCTTCAGGATAAATTGTAAGGTATTTATCAACAAGAGCCTCAGCACTATCGAGCTGATTCATTTTTATGTAATTGATAGATAGCTGTAAAACCGTAGTTAGGTCTGTCTTATTAAACTCATATGCTTTTTTATAAAACTCTGTTGAACTCTTAAAATCATTTTGTTTCATCGAGCAGAAACCAAGCTGCTTATATATGTAGCTGTTTGATTGATCTAAAGTAAGAAGCTGTTTGTAAATTTTGTCTGCCTTTGAATAGTACTGCTGATCTACATATAATCTTGCAAGACTTAAAGAAATATTCTTATTTGTACTGTCGGTTTTCAAAGCCTCAAGGTAGGCTTCTTCAGCTTTGTCATAGGCTCCTATGTTGCTATAGCTCCTGCCAAGAGCTGAAAGCACCTTGGAATTATTATCGCTAAGGGCTTTTGCCCTGTTCAAATGCATTATGGCTTTATCATGAATATATAGGCTCTGATACGCAAGAGATATTTTATAGTGAGCATCAAAATTTGAGGAGTCTTTTTGTATGACAGAATCAAGCATTGTAACTATACCTTCATAGTTTTCCATTAAAAGCATTTTATCTGCTTTCTCGGAAATAGAAAGGTTCTGTGCAAATGGTGAACTATAGAGAAAAAATATAATTACTGCAATCCTAATTCCTGCATATTGTAGTCTACGATTTTGTTTTCTGTTTTTAAGCATTGTAATCGGTTCCATTTATGAACTCCCAAAAAAAAGATAGCTATTTAGTTCAATTACTATGATCTAGTTTAAATACTATTGGAAATACTATTTTTACTTTAACTGGTCTTCCCTTTATGGTTCCTGGACGGAATTTTGTTTTCTTTAATGCACTAATGGCTTCTTCTTCTATGCCTACACCTAATCCTTTTATTATCTGAAAGCCTATTACATCACCCTTTTCATCAATTACAGCTGCAATTATAAGCTTACCCTCAATTCCAGCTCTTCTTGCAAGTGCAGGATAAGTGATCATATGTGAAAGGGCATCTATTCCACCAATCATTTCAGGCATCTCTTCGACATTATTATATATATCTGATTCATTATAGCGAATTGATCTGTCAAAAAACTCAATGTGTCCTGTTGAAGATGAAGGTATCGTCATATACCATGGGAAAAGTACATTCCCTTTCTGATCAAGTGATATTATTAAGGTTATTGTCATTATACTTGCTACATATTTCCCATCTAGTTTTGCAGGTTTATATTTTATTTCACTTAATGTTTGAACAAATCTTTGGCTTCCTAAATAGTCTCCTATGGTCGATGATAAGGGAATGTCGGAATCTGCTGTCATTTTTATTGATCCTAGTTTCCCTGCATTACTTATGCCTAGTTCAAAACAGAATTCATGATAGCCTCCTCCGAATTTTGAATATATTGCTTTCGGTGGAAGTATTTGATCTAGCTCCAAAAGAAATTTTTGCTTATCAATAACCATCTCCGGTTTTTCATCAACAAGATCGGGATTCAGGTAAACCCCATCAATTATAGCATGGTACTGTTTGTCAAGCATTACATTTGGCCTGAATACTTGTTCGTAAGTGTAATCTACAAGACGGATTAGCACGAAGCTCCCTAAAAAGATTCCAAGCGGTACCAAATACTTCTTGTTCATTGCGTTACCTGCCTGTTTCCCTGAATAATTGTTGCATCGCTTAATTTAGACCGGACACGTACTTCGGGCATTGTATTCATAAGTAAATTGATTTTTTCATTCTGATACCTGATCTGTTTAAGCGCTAGATGCATCTCCTGTTTGTACTCCGTTTCTGAATCAAAAATAAATACAGACATTATGATTATAATTATACCTAAGGCACAAGACACTAAGGTGGGAATTTTTCTTGGTGAAAATAGAAGGCTATTCTTATCTGAAATAGTTCTTATTTTACCGAATACTTTTTCATCAATCCTCTGAGGAAAATCCTTGACTTCCATCTGAATTGAAGATGAGATAAAACTCATTGACTTAAAAAATTCTCTGCACTCCTCACATTCTGCAAGATGTGTAAATATAAAAGGCTCTTTTGCCTTTTCTAATTCACCATCATGGAATTGCTGCATCATTTCATTGTATAATTCACAGTTCATTTAATTTGCCTTCTCTCTCTCTTTATTTCCTCTCACCCATCTATATATTTGTCTTGGTGACAAAACAATATTTGTAGCGGCGAGATATTAAATTAGTTTTGAAATTCTCTCGATTAGTTTCTTTCTGGCCTTAAAAAGCCTGCTCTTTACAAGTTCTTCTTCTATCTCCAAAATAGCTGAGATCTCTCTATAACTTAAATCTGCATACTCCTTTAAGAGATATACCTCCCGCTGTTCAGGTGGCATCGTCTTTAGCTCTGAGATTATAAGCGCCTTTAATTCTTTTCTTTCTATCAATCCGTCCAGATAATCATTTGCATCAATATATGATAAATCTTCTTCCGGAAATTCAGGCCTGCTCCTTTTCTTCCTTAAATGTTCATAGATCTCATTTCTTGCGGTCCTATATATCCATGCTGCAATTGCATCTTTATTTTTAATCGCTTCCATATTTTGAAAGAACTTGAGGAAAACATTCTGAAGTATATCTTCTGCAACCATCTTCTCGTTCAGCATCTTATAGATATAATAATAAAGTGCGGATTTATGCCTGTTGTATACAAGAGTGAACTCGATGAGATTGTTTGAGAGTTTATCCAAAATGTTCCCGGCTGTTTTACTTATAGATGGATCAAATCAGAAAAAGTTGCTCTTATTAAAAAAAATGTGCTGGAATCAGCTGGACTTATCCTTTTTTTTTGATGAAATACTAAAAAAGGGAAGTAGGGTAATTTAATTTATAGAAGTTAAAATGGACTGCTGTACCTTGAAAAGTTCTTTTGGCTCTACTGCTCTTTTGCCAACACTCGAAGTTGGAAGTGCGGCTAATTCAAAAAATTTACCTTTGTATAGGAAAACAACTACTCTTACAGGTAAACCCTCGTCTCCTTCATATTCATATGCACCAAAATTCCTTTTGTTGAGTGCAAAAAATTCGTCTTGCTGCACTTGCTTGAACTTATCTTTCAAGTGCGCTTTTTTTAGTCCTTTGCTAAATTCAAGAACTGTTTTAAGTGTGTCCTCTTCAGGATGCTGCTCAAGAGCAGCAGATACATTCTCTAATGTGAATAAATTTATTGTAGCTGAGAAATCTCCCCGAATAAGCCATAAGTCAATGCATTTACAATCTTTGTCTTCTGCTGATGTCCATCCCTTGGGAACCCTAAGTGATAATGAGGTTGAGGCTGAATAGGCGGAATCTCTTGTAAGTGGGTAATCTGTTTCAGGATAAAGCTTGCTTCCTTTTGTATGGGCGCACGAAGAAAGCAGAAAGGAAAAGATAATAAAAGAAAAAAACATTATCCCTTTGCTTTTTAGATTGCGTATAACCCCATTTAAGTTCAAGTTTCTCCTCATTTGTTTTACTGACTTACTCTTCATATTTTCACCACAGAAGGAACTACATACCTGAAAATTGCTTCCTCCTTTTACCTTCAAAAGTCCATTACTCACTTTTTCTTTTATATTTAGCTTCTTCGAGTGTAAGTGATAAGGATATCTTGTGCGAATCACCCAAGCTGTTTTCTTTGACAGCATAACGGGCATATGAGTAGTCTATGTTGAGCTTGGGAAGCTTTACGCCTGCTCCTATAGTAAAGTTCTTAACATCATTATAACCCATGCGAACAGCAAATAAATCTTTATAGCTGTACTCCATTCCCAAATGTGCATCAAAGCTGACTGGACCTACATGAAATTCAGATGCATATCTTCTGTTTTCAAAGCGGATATCTATATCGGCCGCAGGCATAAGTTTTCCTGCAAGTAGGTCAAGAGCGTAAGCTGCACCAAGTTTTGCCGTTGGTGAGATCAGTTCGTTTTGACCTGTATTCCATGCTACTAGAGTCGTGGTTATATCCTGTATATTTGCGCCTAAAAAGAGCCTCTCTGTTGGGTTATACATTGCTCCGACATCAAAGCCGATGCCTGTTGCTCCATATTCAGCAATATCTCGGCGAATGATTTTTACGTTAGCTCCGTAGCTTAATTTTTCACTATGCCTTTTGGCAAATGTAAAATAAAACGCCCAGTCAGTGTTGCTGAACTCCTTTACTTTTGAAGGATCAATCTGCCTTGCCGAAGGGTTTGTAATATCATATATTACGTTTCCCTGTATATCAACAAGTGCCTCTCTTGTATCTGGTATTCCATCTACACTCAGACGTATTACACTTAAGCCAAAACTCATATCACTGCCATATGGAATTCCAACAGCAGCATAATTGTAATTAACTAGATTACCAAAGTTCTGAGAGTACATAAGCGCTATCTGAGGGTAATCAAGTCTTGATAATGCCGCAGGATTCCAGTATCCGGCAGTTACATCATTTGCAACAGCTGCATAAGCACCACCCATTCCATTTGCCCTTCCTCCAACACCTATTGCTAAAAATTCACCTGCATATTTTGCAACTCCTGTCTTCGAACTGCTGTTGCTTTGGGCTTTTGCATTGGTCGTTTGGAAAAGTATTATGGCAGAGATAATGAAAATTAAATTTTTTAACATTTCTGACTAACTCCAGTTAGATGGCGCTAAGTGTAAAATCAACCGAATTAAAACGAAAAAATTGACAAAATAATGGATAAAATCAAGGGGAAAGTGAAACTACAAAACAAAATGCCACCATATCCCAAACTTTTTTTTGGGAAATGGTGGCTAACATATTTTTTTATTCTGCGTTTACTAGCGATTCATCATAATCATCGACTTTTTTATATCCTAAAAGATTCAGAATTGTCGAAGCAACATTTGATAGACCTGCATTCTTTACCTCTGCCATCTTATATTCACCTTTATAACTAGGATCGTAAATAATAAATGGTACAGGATTAAGTGTGTGTGATGTCTTTGGCGATTTTACTCCACCTTTGACTGTAAACATCTCATCGGCATTCCCATGGTCCGCTGTTACAAGTGCAATTCCATCAAGTTCTTTTATTACTTCGAGCAGCTTGCCTACACATTCATCAACGGTTTCTATGGCAGTTATTGCTGCCTGCATATCACCTGTATGTCCTACCATATCACCATTTGCAAAATTTAGTCTGCCGAACTTATATTTACCAGTCTTTAGAAGCTTAATGGCCTCTTCTGTAATTTCATATGCCTTCATCTTCGGGGCTTTATCAAAGGTAATTTTATCTGAGGGTATCTCTATATATGTCTCAAGAGATTCATCTATATAGCCTGAACGGTTGCCATTCCAAAAATAAGTTACATGTCCAAATTTCTGTGTCTCGGAGATTGCAAAACTTGGGACCTTTTCAGAACAAAGGTATTCACTAACTGTGCAATCTATTTCCGGTGGAGTAACAAGGTAATTCTTTGGAATGTGAAGATCCCCGTCATATTCCATCATACCACAGAAGAATACATCAGGTACTCTTTGTCGGTCAAACATTTCAAGGTTCTTCTCTTCAAAAGCCCTTGAAATCTCAATTGCTCTGTCTCCACGGAAATTATAGAATATTACGGCATCCCCATCGACTATCTTTCCTATAGGCTCTTTATCGTTATTTACAATGACAAATGAATCCATATACTGATCTGTCATCTTTGGGTCTTCATTGTAAAATGTCGTTACTGCTTCTGTTGCTGATGCGAATTTTCTTCCGATTCCAAGTACATGTGCATCCCAGCCACGCTTTACAATACTCCAGTCAGCATTATATCTATCCATAGTAACATTCATTCTTCCGCCGCCAGAAGCTATTTTATAGTCATATCCTTTTTCTTCCGATATCTTGCGCAGTAATTCCTCTGTTGGATAAACATAATTCAATGCTGATTTCTCACCTACATCTCTTCCATCTAAAAGTATATGCAATCTTACATGTTCAACACCTTCATCTGCACAATTTTGTATCATTGCAAAAAGATGCTTTATGTTTGAGTGCACATTGCCATCTGAAAGAAGACCAATCAAGTGTACTGTTTTGCCACTCTTTCCTATTCCAAGTACAGTCTTCCACGTCTTTGACTTAAAAAGTGATCCACTTTCAATCGCTATATTAACAAGTGCAGCTCCCTGAGCAAAAACTCTTCCTGCACCTAAAGCATTATGCCCAACTTCACTGTTACCCATGTCATCCTCTGAAGGCATTCCTACAGCTGGGCCGTGTGCTTTTAGCTTAGTCTTTAGTTCTGACGACATAAGTTTATCTAAAACTGGCTTTTTTGCCAGATATACAGCATTATTGTCAGATTCCTTGCCGATTCCAACTCCATCCATTATAATCAATAATAACGGACCTTTTCTACCATGAAAAGTCTTTAGTTTTTCTAATCTTAGAGACATCTTTCTCCCTTCTTTATTTTCAAAATAATAATCTTTTTAAAGTTACTATACAATATAGATAAATCAAGCTAAAATAACATGTTCCGCCATTTCTGAGGAGTCAAAATTCTAAGGGCTTTCTTACTTCACTTGCCCATTTTTTAGAGTGGGGAACCTTAAGTTAAGGCCCTTTCAAAAGTAAATAGTTGTATTACATAATTTCGTTATTTATTTTAACAAAGTATGTTAAAAAATAAACTGTCTTTTAACACTTCTTCTCTTGTTTAATATAAACTTATTATATTTTATGAAACATGATCTTTTATATCACTTCTTTAGTGATGATGATTTCTTAAGGATTTCCAATAAGATTGGTCAGATGGAGAAAAATACAAGTGGTGAGATCCGCGTAAGTATTAAAGAAAAAAAGCCTTTCTTATTTAGAAATAAAACTATTGATGAACTTGCAAAACGTGAGTTTTTCAGGCTTAAAATGGACAAAACGAGGGATAAGACAGGTACACTCATCTTTATTATCCTAAAAGAAAGGGAATTCCATATCCTGGGCGATACAGGTATTAATGAGAAAATAGGCGAGGAAAGCTGGCATAAAATAAAAGATGAGATGCAGCAAATGTTTAGAAAAGGTCTGTTTTGCGATGGTGTTATCCATGGAGTTGAAACAGTTGGCTTGACATTGCAGAAGTATTTCCCCGTTAAAGAAGATGATACAAATGAATTGCCAGATACAGTAGTCTTTTAACTTCTTACTTACTTTATAAGAAGGCTCTTTTATATTCAGGAAATTTCTTATTTGAAGTGCACCTTCCTATCAATGTGTTATCTTTATTCCGAAAAAAGAAGTTTGATTTTCAAATAAAATCAGACTATCTTGCCTCCAATAATTCTCTATCCCATAATATTTACTCTATTATTGGTCAACAATTTTAATTAAAAGGGCTAAAGTAATGTTTTTAGCCACCGATAATATGACAAAGTCTAAAATCATCAGAGAAGAATAAATAACACTAAATCAGGATACCGGTATGAGCAAATTAGATAATTACACTTTAATTCGTGATTACATGGCAGGACATGCCAGAACATCAGAGGACGGATTAAATGAAAATTCAAGAAATTTGGTCAAGATATGCAATGCTGCTATTGCATGCTATAGAATTACTGGCAGCCTGGGTGATTTAGCAGGTGCAATTAAATATATTCTGGATATGCTAAAAAAAGAAAAGGATGAAGAAGAAAAATAAGAGTACTCAGATTTTGTGTCTCTTGTTTTGTTATATGTCTCCCTCTGTTTTTACACACACTCTCTCTCTTTTGTAAATCCAAATGAAATAAAAACCTATGTATATATAATTCTTAATTTATATTTATATTTGCATCTCTGTTATTTTGCAGAAATGTGATTTTGTCAGTATGCTGACCTATGAAACTAAAAAAATGAATTTTGAAGAAAAAGCGGAGTTTATTAAATGAATTGTCCATGTGGATCAGGCAAAAATTATTCAGAATGCTGTGAACCATTTATTAAAGGCCAGAAAACCGTTCAAAAAGCTGAAGAACTTATGCGTGCGCGTTATTCTGCTTATGCAATGCATGAGATTGACTATATTTTGGATACTAACCATCCTGAAAAAAGTGATGAAGTTGACAGGGAATCTGTTACAAAATGGTCAAATGAATCCGAATGGCTTGGCTTCAAAATACTGAATTGCTCAAAAGGGGAACCTGAAGATACTGAAGGAGAAATTGAGTTTGTTGCTTCATATATTCAAAAATCAATTAAACAGGATCATCATGAGCTCTCTACATTTAAGAAATTGGATGATACCTGGTATTTTTATGATGGCAAACTTGTATCGCAAAAACCTATTGTAAGAATAGGTGAAAAGATAGGCCGTAATGATCCATGTACTTGTGGAAGTGGTAAGAAATTTAAGAACTGTTGCGGTAAATAAAAAGAAAGGTAAATAATCCCGAAGGAAAATAATCCTGAAGGTAAATAAACCCGAAGGAAAATAAACCCGAGGGTCCATCCTGGATTTGTGGAATTCTTGATTTAAGTGAGAATCTTTCCTAATAGAAAAATTAAGAGCATTAAAGAAATTTCCTTTTATAAAAAGGTTCTCTAATGCTCTTTTATTTATGTTTTTTTTCATCTTCACTTTTCCTAAATATGTTTTCTTGCTTGCTTTAATATCTTGTGCACTTTAATTTCTTCTTTTATAAAATTTCTTCTTTTACTTTTGCTTCCTTATTTCCCATTTGATTGCTAGAGACAATATTATTATTATAGATTATTAAAGCTTTAGCTATTTCAAACTTTAAGTATAAAGAACTACAATTCAACCTATAGAGGTTTTATGAAAAAAATTCTCTTTATCATTATTATTATAAGTTTTAGTTCAATAATTATCCCACAGGATCGTAAAATTGTTTTTACTGAATATGATCTCGAGAATGGTCTCCATGTTATCCTGCACCAAAATAACTCAACACCAATAGTTGCAATTACCGTAACTTATCATGTGGGTTCTAAAAATGAACAGCTCGATAGAACCGGGTTTGCTCATTTTTTTGAACACCTGATGTTTGAGGGCTCTGATAACATAAAAAGGGGAGAGTATTTTCAATTGGTCCAAAATGCAGGCGGTGAGTTGAATGCATCGACCTCTTTTGACCAGACAGTATACTATGAGGAACTCCCATCAAATCAAATTGAACTTGGACTCTGGCTTGAAAGTGAAAGAATGCTTCACTTGAAGATTGACAGCATTGGTGTTGAAACACAAAGGGGAGTGGTAAAAGAGGAAAGAAAACAAAGACTCGAAAATCAGCCATATGGATCTATTCTTGAACAAACTTTCTCCCACGCTTACAAACAGCATCCCTACAGGTGGACGCCCATTGGCTCTGTGCAATATATAGACAAAGCTAAGCTTTCTGAGTTCATGGAGTTCTATAAAACTTTCTATGTCCCAAATAATGCCGTTCTTTCAATATCAGGAGATTTCGAAACGGGAAAGATGAAAGAGATTATTAAAAAATATTTTTCTGATATACCTAAAGGCACAAAACCTATCTTTCGCCCTAGTATTATTGAACCAAAACAAACCTCTCTTGTTAAAGATACCGTCTATGATAATATTCAGCTTCCTGCTGCAATAAAGGCTTTCCATATCCCTGCGCAGGGCACAGATGATTATTATGCCCTGAATATGTTAACTACTTTACTGTCCTCTGGCCAGAGTTCACGATTTTACAAACAGATAGTAGACAAACAACAAAAAGCTCTTTTTGTCGGCTCCTTCCCATTTTCACTTGAAGATCCAGGACTATTTCTTGTTTACTCAATTTGTAACGTGGGCGTTAGTGCAAATCAGGTCGATTCTCTTATTAATAAGGAAATACAAAAAGTTCAAAGTGATCTTATTGATCAAAAGGAATTTGAAAAACTTCGTAATCAGGTGGAAAATGACTTTGTAAGTAATAAGGAAACTAACCTTGGAATTGCTACAAGCCTTGCTAATTATTATTTGTTCTTTAAGGGAAATACAAACCTTATTAATACTGAACTTGAAAGATATATGAAAGTTACAAGGGAAGATATAAAGAGAGTGGCAAATGAATATTTGACTGATCGCAATGAGACACTTCTATACTACTTGCCCAAATCTGCAAAAGTTGCAAGGGAGGAAAAATAAAAATGAGAAGAACACTTTTTTTAATAATACTGTTTAGTTTTTCTTTTATATATGGGCAGAAATTAGACAGAACAAAACCTCCTAAAAGTGGTCCTGCACCTGAGATTAAGCTATCAAACTATGCAAGCTTTGAGCTTCCTAATGGCTTAAAGGTTTTTATTGTTGAAAACCATCAGTTGCCTACAGTCTCCCTTTCCCTTATACTTGACAGAGATCCAATTATGGAAAAAGATGCAGCTGGTTATCTTGAAATGGCTGGCGACCTTATTCGAACATCAACTACTTCAAGGACAAAGGATCAGCTGGATGAAGAGATTGATTTTATTGGAGCAACAATTAATACTTCATCAAATAATGTATATGCTTCTTCTCTTAAAAAACATCTGGACAAATTGGCCGAACTAATGTCAGATATTGTTATCCATCCAGTCTTTAAGCAGGAAGAGTTAGAAAAACTTAAAACTAAAACAATTTCTAATCTGGCTGCAGCTAAAGAAGAACCAGAAACTATAGCTGAAAGGATCCAAAAAAGACTTTATTATGGCGCTGATCACCCATATTCGGAATTTGAAACGGAAAAAACTGTAGGCAATATAACACTAGAAATGTGCAGGAATTACTATAATACTTTTTTTAAACCAAACATAGCTTACCTTGCTGTTGTTGGTGATATTACTCAAAAAGAAGCTGAACCTTTGATAAAAAAATATTTCTCAGAGTGGCAAAAAGGGGAGATTAAAAACTTTAGCTATGCAAAACCACAGGCCCCATCTGAAACTAAAGTTGCCTTTGTGGATCGTCCAAATGCAGTCCAGTCTACTATTAGGATTGGATATCCAATAGACTTAAAGATAGGTTCTCCTGATGTAACAAAGGCAAGTGTTACAAATACAATACTTGGCGGCGGGGTATTTAGACTTTTTAGAAATTTGCGCGAAAAACATGCCTATACTTATGGCGCATATTCATCTATTTCACCAGATAAGCTTATTGGCAACTTTACTGCTTCAACAGAAGTAAAAAATGCTGTCACCGATAGTGCTGTTTCTGAAATCATTTATGAAATGAAAAGAATTAGGGATGAAAGACCTGAGGAAAATGAACTACAGCAGGCAAAGAATTATAATAGCGGCAATTTTGCACTTTCTCTTGAAAAGCCGGAAACTATAGCTCGCTTTGCTATTAATATCGAAAGATACAAACTCCCTAAAGATTATTATTCTAATTACCTGAAGAGGGTAGCTTCTGTAAGCTCTGATGATATATATTCAATGGCCAATAAATATATCCTGCCAGATAACTCCTATATTATTGTTGTAGGAAATGCTTCAGAGATCGCTGATAAACTAAAGAAGTTCTCTCCGAAAGGAGAAGTTGACTTCTATGATGCTGATGGTCAAAAATATGACCCGTCTATCTTACATACCACACCTTCTGGAGTTGATGCAAAATCAGTTATTGACCGCTATATTCAGGAGCTGGGGGGTAGGGAAAAGATGCTTCAGGTAAAAGATAGAACTACTATTCTTTCGGGGAAAATTCAGGGAACACCTGTTAATATAAATATTTATCAAAAACAGCCAAATAAATTTTATCAGGAGATTAACGTGGGTAATATGCAGCAGAAAATAATCTTTGATGGGCAAAAAGCTGTTAGCATCTCTCCTATGGGCAAACAAGATATTACAGGTGAACAACTTCAACAGCTTAAAATGGAATCAAATCTGAATTCTATACTTGACCTTGATAAGTCCAGGATTAAGGTAACTTTGGTAGACGTAGAAAAAATAGATGGAAAGGATGCTTATAAACTCGAAATGACCCCGCCCTTAGGTAATAAGTGGTTTGAATATTACGATAAAGATAGCGGCCTGAAGGTAAGACAGGTTAAGACAGTCACCTCTACAACCGGGCAACCTATAATGCAGACAATTGACTTTAGCGACTACAGGGTGGTTAATGGGCTAAAATACCCATTTAAAATGTCGCAATCCTTCGGACAACAGAAAATTGATATGTCAGTTAGCTCTATTAAAGTAAATATGAATCTTGAGGATAATTTGTTTGACCCTGAAAATAAATAATTTCGTAATTTTGATGCCAGGAAATTCTTTATTTTGAAAAAAATGGGTTAATATGGAAAAAAGAAAGTATTCTGTTGTTGTTTTTGACCTTGGGAATGTCCTTATTCCCTTTGACTATACGATTATGATAAATAAACTAGATAAGGTCAAATCTGGCCTTGGTAAAAGATTTATGGATGATTATAAAGCAAACTATTCTGTGCACAGGAGCTTTGAGCGTGGAGATATAAAAGAAGATGATTTTCTGGAGCTGATGCTGAGTGCCTGCGAAAGAGCAGTAGATAAGGAAACATTTTGCAGATATTATTCAGAAATATTTACTGAAAATAAAGAGGTAACATCTCTTCTGCCTGAATTAAAAAAGAAATATAAATTAGTTCTTCTTTCAAACACTAACGGTATTCATAGAGAATATGGCTATAAACACTATGAATTCTTTAAGTATTTCGATAAACTTATTCTCTCTCATGAGGTTGGATCGGTAAAGCCTGAAGCAGAAATCTACAGGGCTGTTGAAAATTTTACAGGTCATTTGCCTGAAGAACATATTTTTATTGATGATGTTGCCGATTATGCAGAAGGTGCAAGAAAAATGGGCTGGGATGCTATACAATTCAAAAACGCTGAACAGCTAAAGGCTGAACTAAGGTCCAGAAACATCCTGGAGTAAAATTAAATTGGACCTTTCTTGTAACTTGATTTTGCCATCTCAAAAAGATGGCAAAATCAACTGTAAATGAATCATCACAGGATTTTCTCATTAAATTAACTTAAATTTGGTGATTCATTTTCATTTTTTATGTTTAGGTTCTGATGAATATTATTAATAAATCTGTTTATCCGGCTAGTTTGGTTCTTTGGGGGGTACTTACTTTTTTCCTTCTATCTTCTTTGTCTTATTCTTTGGAAAATAATACAATAGGAAAATCCTCTGATGGGTGTTATGTTCATAAAATGGACTTGCAATCAGAATCGCTCCGGAATAATGATACAATTCTAAGATACAAGCTAAATAGAGGGGTCTATTTTAAGGCTTTGCCTACAAGAAAGGTTCAATCACTTTCATCTCTTAAAAAAAAGTATGGTGAAGATGGGGTAAAGCTGATTCTTGCTCTTAGCAGGGTTGACGAAAAGCTTTTTCGTAAGACTGATACACTGATTGTTCCAAGCGTCATGGCTAATCTTCTCTCTTTTTCGCCTTTCCCATTTATAATTGAACAGGCAAGAGATATTCCAAAACTTATTCTTATTTCAAGAAAACTTCAAGCCATAGCTGCCTATGAACATGGTACACTTGTCCACTGGGGACCTACAAGTACAGGCAGACGGGAAAAGCCTACACCAGAGGGACTATTTAGTATGAACTGGAAGGCAAAAAAAACTACAAGTACAATTGATGATGACTGGGTCTTGCCTTACTATTTTAATTTTAACAATAAAGAAGGGGTTGCTCTTCATCAGTTTGAAATGCCAGGCTACCCGGCAAGTCACGCTTGTGTTAGATTGTGGGAAAGTGACGCAAAATGGTTTTTCTACTGGGGTGATCAGTGGGTACTGGATCAGGAGGGGAGATTTGTTGCTCATGGCACACCGGTCATTGTCTTTGATGAGTTTAGATGGGGAAAAAGAAAAACTTGGCGCGGTTTGCTGGAAAACTCAAATTCTGCACGTGTTACTCAAAATGAAGTCGATAATTTAATGGAGAAATATCTTCCTACTATTAAAGAAAGGACTGAAAAAAGAGAGACTTATCTTGCTGATATAAAAAGAAAGAAGGAAATTCTTAAGAAGGCAAAAGAATATATCGTTGTCCCTATGCCTCTTATGAGTGCAAAGCCTGTTAATACAAGTAATTTATCAGAGTAAATTTTTTCACGGTAATTTTCAATGTAAATATTGAAGGTTCGGCATATTGAAAAATGTGAATCGTTTTTTCCAAATGTGCCGGACCCAAATATTATTGCCACTTCACATCTTTGATCATCCAATGAGCAAATGAATTGACTACTTTGTCAAAGAAACCCCTTTCCTTAAATACTTCCGATTCTGCCATGTGTGCACTTTCATAACCGGAGGCTATAAAATAAACAACCTTGTCAAAAAATGAAGTGACCCTCTGGAAAAACTCTAAGGCTCTCCACATGTCAACCGCATCATTGATTATCCCTTGACTACGTATATAGTTTAGAAGTTCAACTCTTGAAAGCGTCGAAGCATAGATCACTTCGCTTAACTTTACTCCCTCGTGTGCCCTGGCTCTGCCGAGTCTTAAATAATGCTCTGCAATTTCACGAAAGACATTTTCACTATGAATTAAATAACGGCTTAGGTTTTGATAAATGCTGTAGACCCTTGAGTGAAGGTCTTCATCGCTTATATCACGATAACTTTTTGTAAGCGGATTGGTCTTTACTTCTTTTATCCAGTTAAGGGTTATTAGTTCGGCATGATTCTCTATAACAGCTATAAACTTGTCCTGTAGCATTTTTCCCTCCCTTAATGATTCTAAATGCCATTTATTTGGTAACTTCAAGCTCCTTGGTTGTGCTGGTTTGTTTCCCTGAGTAGAGATCCCTTATGTTAAAAACTACCTTGTATTTGCCCGGAACATAGGTCGAATTCAACTCAATCTGAGATTCTAATTTCAGATCATTATAAGGATCTGTGCTGCTTTCAGCAAGTGTATCTGCAAAGAGTCCCTTTTGGGTCTTATTATCCGGAGTGACCAGATCAACACTATAGGCAACCTTTACACTATTCTGAGAATTTTCATTCTTCATTTCATAGCCCCGTACCATTACCGTAGCGTCAACTTCCCAACCACTGTCCAAACTATAAGCCGCAGCCTCTGGGCTGAATGCCTCAAATTTTACTTCAGGCTTCTTCTTGCAGGCAGATAAACCTACTAAGATCAATATAAGAAAAAGACTAATTTTTTTCATATCATATAATTCTCCATAAAAGTAATCCCCTCTTTCTTTGTGCTTAAAAATATTTGCTTTTTTAAAGAAAGAGGGGAAAATAAACTGTTAGTTTCTCGACTTAAAATCCTTCATAAATTGTACAAGATCTGCTACTCCCTGTTTTGGGAAAGCATTATATATTGATGCCCTTAGACCACCAACAGAACGATGTCCCTTCAAACCAGAAAAACCTGCTTTTGTAGCTTCTTCTATTATTTTTTTCTCAAGTTCTTCATTTGGAAGACGGAATGTAACGTTCATTAGTGAACGGCTGTCTTTCTGTGCCGTTCCCTTATAGAAACCGTCACTTTCGTCCATATAATCATAGAGAATTGAAGCTTTTTCACAATTCATCTTGTACATCACATCTAAACCACCTAGCTTGATTAACCATTTACTTACAAGGTGTATTATATAGATTCCAAATGTTGTAGGGGTGTTGTACATAGAACCATTCTCTGCGTGAATCTTATAGTTTAGATAAGTATGCAGTGTATCCTGACTCCTTTCAAGCATGTCCTTTCTTACTATAACAACAGTTACACCTGAAGGACCTAGATTCTTCTGTGCCCCAGCATAAATAAGAGCATACTTATTTACATCGATCTTCTTATGCATAAAATCTGAGGAAGCATCACATACTAGTGGAACACTTCCGACTTCAGGCTCTTTCTTCCATTCTGTTCCATAGATGGTGTTGTTTGAAGTAAAATGGACATATGCTGCATCTGGATCTAATTTTAATTCTTCTTGTTTTGGTATTCTTGTAAAGTTTTCAGCTTCGCCCGAAGCAGCAACATTTACAGTGCCGACTCTTTTAGCTTCTTTTATTGCCTTTTTAGCCCATACACCCGTCGAAATATAGTCTGCCTTGTTCTTTGGCGGCATAAGATTTAATGGTACCATTGAAAACTGCAATGTGGCTCCGCCCTGCAAGAACAATATTGAATAATCATCACTTATTCCAAGAAGTTGCCTTAGATTCTTATCGGCTCCCTGAATTATCTCGTCAAATGTTTTGGAACGGTGGCTTATCTCTAGGATTGACATTCCAACACCCGGCAGAGAAAATAAATTTTCCTGTGCTTCCTTCAATACCTCTTCAGGTAAGATTGCCGGACCGGCGCTAAAATTATAAATTCTTTTCTCCATCTTGTTTCCTCATATTTTTTATTTAATAAAATACTTTTTGAAGAGCCTCACAACTCAATAATACTGCTGGCATTATATCAAGTGTACTAATAATCCATCACGAAGCTTTGGTTCAAACCATGTAGATTTCGGTGGCATTATCTCTCCGGCATCTGCTATATCTATCAGTTCATATACAGAGACGGGATGCATTGAAAATGCAACTGCAGCCTTCCCACTGTTTACCAACCTTTCAAGTTCTTTTGTACCTCTTATGCCCCCAATAAAGTCGATCCTTTTATCTGTACGCGGATCATTTATTCCAAGAACAGGAGTAAGTAGATAACTCTGAAGTATGCTTACATCAAGATTATCTCCCACATTATTTGACTGCTTTACTAAACTATTTGGTTTAAGCAGATACCACTTTGCATCAATATACATTGAGATTTCCCGTCTTGAAGATGGGACATCACAATTCGTCTCTTCAATAGTAAAAAAATCTTTTATTTTTTCAAAAAAATCTTCTTTCTTCAGACCATTTAAATCAAAGACAACTCGGTTGTATGGCATTATATTTAACTGATCGGCTGGAAAAAGTACAGCTAAGAAATAATTGTATTCTTCATTGCCCGCGTGCGCCGAATTACTCTCTTTTTTTACCTTTTGTGCCCTGCTTGCACTTGCAGCTCTGTGATGCCCATCGGCAATATAGAGATATTTTACTTTTGCAATCTCTGATATTATTACTTCATTAAATTCCTCTGGAAGTATCCAAACTATATGTTTAATTCCATCGGGGGCAGTAAAATTATATATAGGTTCAGTTTCATTCATAGTTTCATTTACAAGCTCATCAATGGCTTTGACTGCACGGTAAGTTAAAAAGACAGGACCAGTCTGTGCTTCTGTGGTAATAATATGATTCGTCCTATCATCTTCTTTCTCTTTCCTTGTCCTTTCGTGCTTTAGTATAACATTATTATCATAGTCTTCAACAGAAAATGTTGCAGCTATTCCTGTCTGCTGCTGCTCGCCCATGATTAACTTATAAATATAGAAGCAGGGCTTCTCTTCAAGCTTAAGAGGAGCTTGCTTTCTTATCTTTTCAAGATTTTCTTTTGCCTTCAAATATACTTCTTTTGAGTAGGGATTCGTTTTTTCATCCATTTCAATCTCTGCTCTTGTGATCCTTAAATAGCTAAAGGGAAAATCTTTTGCGTATAGTGCGGCTTCTTCACGGTTAACTACGTCATAGGGAACACTGGCTACCTGGTGGGCAACACTTTCTTCGGGCCTCAAAGCCCTGAATGGTCTGATGATGGCCATAAATTCTCCTTAAAAAAGAATAAAACATTTTTCAGTGCTTTAAAAATGGTGAAATTAAACTTAAAACTCCACTGAAATTAGGATATAGACTGTTGAAAGCTAGTTGAAATACAATGTATTATTATTTAATTTCATGCCGGAATTATTTTGATCTTGAATAGGTAAATCCCCGGAGGTGTGTGCCATGAAAAAATTTTTATTGTTATTTATAGTCGTTTTGTCCTTTAATGCTTTTGCACAGTCTAAAACTGTTGGCATTAAGGCTGGTTATTATTTCCCGGCCGATCTTAAGTCCGGTATGATATTGGGCTTTGATTATGGTTATAGGATTGATGAAAGTGTCTCTATTATGTTAGGTACCGATTTTTACTATAAGAGCATAAATGAGGATGTAAGCTATGGAGAAGCTGAACAGCTCGGTGTAAAGATAGAGCAATACCAGCATCTTAGCCAGTGGATAGGGTGGCACCTTCCCTTTACTCTTAAGGCAAGAGTTGAAATTCCAATTCAAGAGGAAGCAATTAAACCTTTTGCTACTGCAGGCTTAGGATATGGTTTTACACATATTTCTTATGAAAACCTCGAACAGAAGCAGTCTGCTTCCTTTACTTATAACGGCTTTGTCTGGCAGCTTGGAGGTGGTATTATGTTTGGCCTTGGCTCTAAAAGCCAGCTTATTGTCGAGGCTCTCTATAATGGCGCTTCATTTGACAAGGATGTTTCTGAGACAAGATTCACTACTCTTAATTCCTCGGGATTTGCACTGCGCGCAGGTATTAACTTCTATTTGTCTAGATACTAAAAACTTTTTGTCCCTCGTCTCCATGAATAAAAGGGGCGGGGGACACAGCTATTCTCAAGAGGACTTCCCTTTAGTACTGGAAGTTAGTACTGGAAGTTGGTACTGGAAGTTAGTACTGGAAGTGCTTGATCTGCTCTCCTTTTATCCCTATCTCAGTCATTGCTTCTATACCGATCTGAAGATGAAGATTTACAAATGCTTCATTTACTCTTTTGTCTGATTCTTCTGTCTTGATCCCCTCTGGTATCATTGGCATATCTGAGACTAGAAGAAGCGCTCCACGGGCAATTGTATTTACGTGACCAGTAATAAAAATTGTCGCTGTCTCCATGTCAATTCCTATTACAGAAAGTTTACGAAGGTAGTTCTTGAAATCATCATCCCATTCCCAAACACGCCTGTTTGTCGTATAGATGACTCCTGTACGATACTCCTGCTTATGCTCAATTATTTTATCAGAAATGAATTTATGAAGCTTAAATGATGGCAGCGCCGGTACTTCAGCAGGTAAATAATCTAAAGAGGTTCCTTCTCCTCTTATAGCTGCAATCGGGAGAATAAAATGCCCGATTTCTGTCGAATGCTTTATTCCACCACATTTACCTAGAAATAGCACACCTTTAGGTTGTCTTGCAACCAGCAGATCCATTATTGTAGCAGCATTTGGAGAACCAATTCCGAAGTTGACAATGGTTAGACCATTGTTGTTCGTTGCAGTTTGCATAGGCCGCCCTATGCCTTTGATCTCGCAGTTGAACTCCTCGGCAAATTTGGTCACATAGTTGTGAAAGTTTGTAAGTAAAAGATAATCTCCGAACTCATCTATTTGTGTTCCGGTATATCTTGGAAGCCAGTTCTTTGCAATATCTAGTTTTGTCTTCAATGAATTTCCTTTAAGTAGGTAAATTTTTAATAGCCCAATATACGAAGTTTGAAGAAAAAAAAGATATTGCGCAAAATTGTATCTTGGCTATAAAATTGTATCTCTATTAAAACTTAGACTTTGCTTGTATTAAACTCCAGGACAAGTTTTCGAATGGCTCTTATATGTTCCGGTCCTGTACCACAGCAGCCTCCAATTATATTTACGCCTAATTTTAGTAGAGTCTCAGCCTTTGGCAGAATTACCTCTGGGGTCTCATTGTAAACACTCTGCCCATTTATCCACTCTGGAATTCCAGCGTTAGCTTGTGCAAGGATTGGCTTTTGAGTTAATGGACGCATCTCTTTTATAACTTCGATCATTTCATCAAAGCCACGCCCACAGTTGGATCCAATTATGTCGGCTCCTGCCTGACTTAATCTTTCCACTGCTGTTTTTACGTCAACTCCCCACATTGTCCTTATACCTGTGGGACTTACCTCAAAAGTCATTGTTGCAGCTACAGGAAGATTTGTTTTATCTTTTGCAGCCCTAACTGCCGTTTCGGCTTCTTCAATTGACATCATTGTTTCTATAAACAGTATGTCTACTCCTCCTAATGAGAGGGCTTTTGCCTGCTGTGCAAAAGCGTCATAGGCATCTGAAAGTGTAAGTGTCCCTAAAGGTTCAAGTACTTCTCCTGTGGGCCCAATTGATCCGGCAACGTACTTTCCCTTTGGACAAACAGAGCGTGCAAGTTCAGCCGATCTCTTTGCAAAATCCTCAACCCGGTCTTCCATCTGATGAAGTGAAAGTCGTATCCTGTTAGCTCCGAAAGAGTTCGTTTCTACAAGATCACTTCCAGCTTCAAAATAATCTTTGTGTATAGATCCTATTAATTCTGGCTCTGTAAAGTTTAGCTCTTCGGGACATACACCACTAGTGAATCCCCGTTTCTGTAGCTCTGTGCCCATAGCTCCATCTGAAAGCAGTATTATGCCTGAATTAAGCTGTTGTAAGATATTAGTTTTCATATAATACTTTGTTTTATTTTGAAATGGCTTGGATTATCCTTTAAGGAAAAAGTTTTGTAATAGATTATGCTATCTATAAGCAATTCTTCTATTTGCACAAAATCATGTATGTTTCGGGAAAGACTTTTATTAAAAATTATAAGGATTACTTCCCTAAAATTCAAAGCATAAATTATGAAAAATCTTCACATAATAAAAGACTGCCAAGGCGAGTCTATATTTGACTTGTAAATACCATAGACGCCTGTAACAGATTTTGTAGGAAGCAAAACATGATCTTCTGTCAAAACAACACCTATGGTCCCTGGCTCTAAAAGTTCATATAATTGCCTTTGTTCTTTAAGCTCCCAACCTGCATAACCAGGTGAGAATCTCTTTGTAACAGACGTATTTCCTGCTTCCGGGAGTTTTTCAACTTCTTCTATGAATAGGTCCTGAATTCCGGATATGATTGTGGAAGCTATTGCATCTAATATAAATGCTTCATAAATGCTACTTTTCTGCACCTTAGAGATCTCTTCATCTAATGCAGGGCCAAGGGTAAAACAATATGCAATTACACTTTCGGATCCTCGTAAAAGCTTATAGATACCTTTACCCTTAAATGAAATATTACCTGCAAGATCTATTCGCATAAGAGCATGATCTATGTTTGTTATTTTACATGTGGTAAATATAATCCTGGGGGTGATAAGGTGAATGTACTTCCTATATAATGCCTGGCACATGCCAAGATGAGGCTCTAGGTTCTCAAAATTTCTGCCTGTGCGTAGAAACTTACCAAACGAACTTAAATGAAATGGAATATCCTCGGGCTTGTATGTTAATATATGCATTTATAAATATTTTTAATAGGGAACAATAATTTCTTGAAAACAAGATTTTGAAAGATGATTTGCTATACTTTCAAACTTATTAAAAAAACATCGAATTAATAAAGATCTCCTGAAAATCTTCTCTTCCTGAAAGTTCAACATATTCGATTAGTTTTGATAGGTGTTCTGCTTTTTGTCTTATTGCAGAAGATAATAGTACTGCCTCTGCTCCGGATAAAGCAGCATTACCTATAAAGTTAATTTTCTCTTGACTGATCCTGGGAATAAGGCCAAGTTCTATTGCATCTTCACTATTCAAATGATTCCCAAAGGCTCCTGCAATATATACCTCTGAGATTTCATTTTTACCAATATTTAACTCCTTCATTAGAATTTCAATAGTAGATGAAATTGCAGCCTTTGCAAGTTGAATCTCTCGTATATCTTGCTGAGAAAGAATTATCTTGCCCTCAATAAGATCAATTTCGTAAAGATTGCAACTGCTTTTCTTTATGCGGTTTTTAAGTTTGTTGCTGGTCTTAATTGGTAACTCTTCAGATGAAAGTATTCTTCCCCAATTGTCTACTATTCCACAATGAAGTAGTTTTGTTATCAGGTCTATTATTCCGCTGCCACAAATGCCTTTGGGTGCAACATCTCCAATTGTCTTAAACTCAATATCACCCTCTTTAAGCAATACTGCTTCAATTGCTCCTTCGCTTGCACGCATACCGCAGGTTATGCAAGCCCCTTCCCAAGCTGGTCCGGCAGGAGCTGATGCGCAGAGTATTCTTTCTTTGGAACCAAGTACAACTTCACCATTTGTCCCAATATCTATGACAAGTTTTGGCGTATTGCTTTCATCAAGATCTAGTATAGTTAAAACTGAGGTTATATCACTTCCAACAAAACCTCCCAGGCTTGGAATCGAATATAATATTGCAGATGGATTAAGTTCTATCTTTAATGATTTTGCTTCTAGACTTAATGGCCCTTGCATCACAGGCGTATATGGGCTGAAGGCAAGATTTCTTGGATCTAGCTTTAACGTTATATGCTGCATTATCGTATTGCCTGCAATGACGATCTTATATATGTCAAAGGGTTCGATCTGGGCTAAATTGCAAAGTATGCAAATTAGATGGTTAATCTGATTTATTATGATCTCGTGAAGCCTTTCAAGACCATCTTTATTTTCAATAATGAAATTTACTCTCGAAATGACATCTGCTCCATATATGTGCTGACTGTTTAGGGCAGATGTAATAGCCTCAGTTTTACCATTGTTCAAATTTAAGAGTTTTGCTGCAATTGTTGTCGTGCCTATGTCGATTGCAATTCCATAAAACCTGTCTGTAGTATTACCACTTTCTACTGCAATTAACTCTTCGCCTTCAATTATGCAGCTTACCTTGTAACTGCTCTCTCTTAAAAGCTGTGAAATATTTGTGGATGCTTTGTATGAATAAGCTGAAACCTTAAGTCCTGTTTCATTTAGTGCTGAAATTACCGAATCAATATCAAAATACTTTATTCCAAGCTGAGGAAGCGGAACCTCTATGAATATTTTCTTTATGTCTGGCTCAAGTTTAATATTTTCGCTTTTCCCATCTGTCATTATTTGCTCATTTTTTGTAACGGAACTTTCGGGTATATAACATACCATGTCTTTAGATATTTTTTGCTGACAGGAAAGAAATAGTTGAGTACTACAGGTTTGACTGATATTTGATAATTCATCAGTATTAAATTTTTTAATATCAAATTCCTTAGTATAAAACTCTTTAGAAAACTCTTTAGCATAAAATTCTTTTTCATTGCAATTTAATTCAACTATGCGGCACTTGCCACACTTGCCAATTCCGCCACAAGTGGAATTGATCGCAATCCCCAGACTCAGAGCAGCACTGTGCAGGGAAGTATTATCCTCGAAATAACCTGTCTTATTCTCAGGAAGAAATGTCACTCTATGTTTACCTGACATAGCCTTTTTTTCCACACAAAAGCCTTTGCTTATGCTTTTATTGCTATTACTATAAATATTATACTTAATGTTAAATGAAGTCTCTGATTCAAGACAGAGGCAAATATAATGCAGACAGAAAGAACCTGCAAGTTTGAATACTGATTGCTTAAGCTTTGTGTGTACTTAAGCTTTGTGTGTACTTAAGCTTTGTGAGATCTGGCTTTTCGTAAAGTATAAAAATGTAAGTTGAAAATTAAGCAAGTAAGGAAAGAGTAAGAAGGGGAAAAAAGAAAGTCCCAGGGGAATTTCCCTGGGACTGTAAAAGGAATAACTCTCGCAATTTTAAGTTTCTGAGATCCTTTCTTTAAGGCTTTAATAAATTACCTTAATTTTATGCATTTGTCAGAGCTTTTGGACCTGCATTAATAACGTCAGCTTCAACATTCTTTTCGAACTGTTTGAAGTTCTCATGGAACATATTAGCTAATTTTACTGCAGTCTTATCGTATTCTTCTTTGCTCTGCCATGTATTTCTTGGATCTAAAACTTCCTGTGGAACGTTAGGGCATGATACTGGGACATTAAGACCAAAATATGGATCTTCTTTTGTCTCAACCTTTGCTAACTCACCACTTAAGATTGCATCCAACATAGCACGTGTATATGCTATCTTCATACGTTTTCCAACACCGTATGGTCCGCCTGTCCAGCCTGTGTTGAGCAACCAGCAATTAACATTGTGCTCTTTGATCTTTTTACCAAGAAGATCAGCATAGACTGATGGATTAAGAACCATGAAAGGAGCACCGAAGCATGTGCTGAATGTAGCCTTTGGTTCGGTAATGCCTTTCTCTGTACCTGCAACCTTTGCTGTATAGCCAGAGAGGAAGTGATACATTGCCTGCTGGTTTGTTAATTTTGCAACAGGAGGAAGTACTCCAAATGCATCTGCTGTAAGCATGATGATATTGCGTGGGTGTCCACCCTGACCAGTTGGCTCAATATTCTCAATGAATGTTATAGGATAAGCAGCACGTGTATTTTCTGTCAAAGTATCATCATCTAAATCGAGTAAACGTGTATCAGCATCAATCTTAACATTTTCTAATACTGTTCCGAACGTACGTGTTGTTTTGAAGATATCTGGTTCAGCTTCTTCTGATAATCTGATAACCTTTGCGTAGCAACCACCTTCATAGTTGAATATTCCATTATCACTCCATCCGTGCTCATCATCACCTATGAGTCTACGTTTTGGATCAGCAGAAAGAGTTGTCTTTCCTGTACCTGATAATCCGAATAATACAGCTGAATCATCTTCTTTACCAATATTTGCAGAGCAATGCATTGACATTACACCCTTTAGAGGTAATAAGTAGTTCAGAACTGTGAAAGCTGATTTCTTTATTTCTCCTGCGTAATGTGTTCCACCAATTAATACCAGCTTCTTTGCGAAGTTGATGATAACAAATACTTCTGAATTTGTTCCATCTGTTGCTGGATTTGCATGGAAATTAGGCATGTCAATAATTGTGAAATCAGGAACATGTTTTGCAAGTTCTTCCTTGCTGGCAATGCGTCTAAATAAATTACGGGCAAAAACATTGTGCCATGCAGTTTCAGTTATTACTCTCAGTCTTAATTTATACTGAGGATCTGCTCCTGCATAACAATCCTGAACAAATACATCTTTGTTCTGAATGTAGATCTTCATCTTTTCAAAGATCTGATCAAACTTCTTTTCATCAATAGAAGTGTTGATCTTTCCCCAATTTACAAATTTCTCACTAGTTGCTTCCTTTACGATGAACTTATCGTTAGGACTTCTTCCTGTATGCTGACCGGTACGGACTACGATTGGTCCATAATGAGATAGAACGCCTTCACGTCTGTAAATAGCTCTTTCATACAGCTGACCTGTAGAAAGATTATAAAAGGCATCATTTAAGTTTTTCAACCCTAATTCATTTAATTGGTCGATAACTCTATCCTTTGGGATCATTTTATGCTCCTTTTTTTTGTTTGAATAAGATTACCTGAAAGTTGGGGGCGTTATTTATTTTATCTCGACATAATAATATAGTTAATTTCCCCAAATCTCAAGTAAAGACACTAAATTTACGTCACAATTAGTTTAGGTGCAATTATCAAAGTGAAAAAACTAATAGATAATTTCTATGAACGTTGAAATTATTCTTAATTTTTTTATGCAGAAATATTACAGCTCCAGTAATGTTTTTTTGTGACAGAATCTTATTCATTTTGGAGGAATAATAGGCAAAAAATATTTGCGCATTTTGGGAAATAAGAACAAATTAAATAATAGCCGTTTTATATCTTTTGGGATTGTTAATATTACTAAAACTCATTTGTCAGTTATTAAATACTTTATAGCTAATATACTTTATAGTTAACTTTCTTTAAGGAAACTCATATGCTTTTCCCTATTGGTGATGATAACAGCGACCGCCAATTATTCCCTGCGATAAATTATCTTATTATTATCTTGAATATTTTTGTCTTTGTCTTTCTTCAGGGAATTGGTACTAATGACAGGTTTACTTATGCATATGCAACTGTTCCACAGGAAATTATTTCAGGTAAAGACATAGTTACTGACGACAAGGTCCTCTATGATCCTGTGAGCGATCAGAGATTTAATGTACCAGGACTGCAGCCCACACCAGGAAGCGTATATATAACACTAATAACCTCAATGTTTATGCATGGAGGAATAGCTCATATCTTTGGAAATATGATTTTCCTGTGGGTCTTTGGTGATAATATTGAAAATAAGTTGGGCCACTTTAGATACTTAATTTTCTATCTCGTTTGTGGAGTACTGGCTTCTCTTTCACATGTATTTGCAACATCGGCTCTTGGCGGCAATATGCTTATTCCCTCGCTTGGCGCTTCGGGAGCCATATCAGGTGTATTGGGCGCATATATACTACTTTTCCCAAGAAGAAGGGTACGGGTAATATTATTTAATATCTTAACCGTTGTGCCTGCGATTGTTGCCTTAGGTATATGGTTCGCTTTTCAGCTTATAAGTGGCCTTGGCTATCTGGGTTCTCACGAAGGGGGAGTGGCTTATGCAGCTCACATTGGTGGTTTTATCGCTGGCGTAATTCTTATAAAAATATTTGCTATTGGAAGATCATAAAAAATCCCGTTTAGAATAAACTTGAAAACGGGATTTTTAGTCTTTTATTTACACTCTCTACTTTTGAGCTAACACTAAAGCTATAATTGCAAATATATCAATTACGATTAGCATTGGCGATACTTCTTTTGTCTTTCCAAGTATAAGCTTTATTAATGTCCAGCTTAAAAATCCCCAAACAATTCCTTCTGTAATTGAATATGTAAATGGGATTAGTATAAGTGCAAGAAATGCTGGTATTGCATCATCAAGCTCTGACCAGTTTATCTTTAGAACTGGCTTCATCATGAAAACACCAACTAAAACCAAAGCAGGTGAAGTTGCAATTGAAGGAACTATTGATAAAAGTGGTGAAATAAACATAAAGGGGAGAAATAGTAGTCCAGCCATTACTGCCGTCATACCTGTTCTTCCTCCTTCTTCTACACCTGTTGCTGATTCAATATATGCTGTACCTGCACTTGACCCTACAAGACCTGCACCGGTAGTTGCAATCGCATCTACAATAAGCGATTGCTTTACATTCCTTGGTTCACCATTTTCATCTATAAGATCAGCTGCTTCTGCCACACCTACAAATGTAGATAGGCTATCGAACATATCTGTAAATAAGAAAGCAAATATTACTGGCCAAATGGCAATCTGTAAAGACCCAATAAAATCAAGCCTTCCAACAAGACTAAAGTCTGGCGCAGCAAAGATACCTTTCCAGGTAACTAAAGTCGGTACACCAAAGTTAATTAGAGAGGCATCACCATAGAGCCGTCCAATTGGAAGAGCAAGTATTGTCGTAGAAATTATCCCTAAAATTATTGCTCCTTTTATACGCTTTATTATTAGTACTGATGTGATCAGTATCCCAATTAAAAACGTTATTGTTATTGGATCAAGATGTCCTATCCCAACTATAGTGGCAGGATTGGATATTATAAACTTCGCATTGACAAGTCCAATTAAAGCTATGAATAACCCAATGCCAACTGATACTGCATAACGGATCTGCTTCGGGATCGCTTTTACTATATATGTACGAACATTGAAAATTGAAAGAAGTAAAAATGCAACTCCGGCCCAAAAGACGGCGCCTAAGGCAGTTTCCCATTTTACTCCCATTCCAAGGACAACTGAAAAAGTAAAGAATGCATTCAAACCCATGCCTGGAGCAACTAAAATTGGATTCTTTGCATATATACCCATCATCAATGTACAGAATGCGCAAACTAAAACAGTAGCTGTAAGTACTGCATTAAATGGCATTCCGGTTTTGCTGAGAATTGCCGGATTAACAACAATAATATACATAGCTGCAAGAAAAGTAGTTATTCCAGCTAGTATTTCTGTCTTTAAATCGGTTTTATTGTTCTTAAAATCAAAATATGTGCTTATCATTGATTCCCTCATGGACATTTATTCCTTAAAAATTCCACTTAGCTGCTAAAGTCGGATTTACCTGTAGGCTGTTTTCTCCAGGAATGAAATTGTTACTTATTTCAACTTCGCTTCCTACAGCAAGATGATTTGTAAGATTAAACCATATTTGTGGCTCTGTAAGGAGAACTACTTTGTTTTCTCCAGATTGCTTTGTAGACCAGATATCCATGAATCCATCAAACTGAAACTTGCCACTTAAAAATGGTACAAACCATGTGGTTGTTAACTGCCCATCAGCTTTGTTTTCAGAAAGATAATCCTTCCTAAAGAGGAAATCTGTGTTTAGTGTTACAAATCCTAGATTGATCGGGTAACTTAAACCTGCAAGCCAAATGTGCCCTAAAGGTACATCCATATTTGTCCCTTTTATGTGTAGCATACCATCGTTGTACTGAACAGTAGCCGATAATCCATTTACAAAAGGTAAATTAACATATCTTGAAATTTCCCAGTATGCAAGAGAAACACTATTGTTACCTCCACGATTATAATCCATATCTACGAAAAAAAATGTTGAACCATATTCATCGGGCTTGAACATCTCAATTGTTGATGTAAAATACTTCCTGTCTTTACCAAAATCATAGTGTAACTGAAGGTTCTGTGAAAAAGCTCTGCTAGCTAAAATAAAAAACATAAATACAATAAGTCTTTTCATTATTAATGATTACTCCTGAATGATTGATATAAAAATGCAATTAATGAGCCTGTGTGGTTGGTCGGACGAAATTGGGAAAAAGTTGAAGATAGATCCAATTCCCACGAAATACGCTCAATTCAACAAAAATCTAGATTATTACACAACTTTAAATATTTTGAAAAACAAAATTAACGCAATAGGCTTTAAAAAACAAAAAATTTAGGCGTCGCGATGCTTAATTACTTAGGCAAAGGGCAGAAAAATTTAATGAAAGTAAGGAGAACTTGCCTTTCCTCCACCTTTTAAGAAAAATTACAGCCCATATATGAAAGAAAGCTGCCTTTTATACTATCTTCGGCATGCTTTAATTTTTAATATTTTATACGATAATAAACTAAGTATAAATAATTTTATTTCCTCCCATATCGTGTTTTATTTGCGCAAGGAATAAGTATGCTCTCAACCGGTCCAATCAAAAGTATATGGAATGTAGTTAATAAGGACTCTTTTACTTTAACTTCAAAACAGAATGAGACTTTAGATAATGAATCAATTGTATCTGAAAAACCAGATTCAATTGAAATATCAAATACTTCGAGGGTCTTTAATAAGATTGATAATTTCCTTAACCTGGGAAAACCGGATAGGCTTGATATTAGTGACCTGAATCCTGAGGAAAAAAAGGAGTTTATGAAAATACTTTCCTCTTTGATGAAAGAGGGTATTGTTGGCTATGAAGTACTAGAGGTTAATGGTAAACCTGAAAAACATTATATCGTCAATGAAATAGGGGATAAAAGGCTCTATAAGGCTAAGCTTTACAGAAGACATGGATATTTAGAGCCTGGAAATAAAAGCTAAGTAAAACTAATGTAAAGCGAGTGATGCTGAGGATGGGGCTTAATCAGGCAGTAACATTTACTAGCGACCCTGAATAATCATATGGATTACTGTTATAGAGTTCGTAAAGTTTATCTTTTAGAGTTGCTGGAGAACGACTTTCATTTAATTTGTCCATATGCTCACCTGGAACAGTGAGAACATATCCTTTTTCCTCTATATTAAGATCGCTATTAGTTGAGGACATCTTTACAGAACTTTCAGCCTTTTTTGCTTCAGGACGGGAGTATATCCTCGAGTTGTAATCTGGACGGTTTATAAGGACTTCAAGAACTGATTTAAATGATTGTTGTGGCTTTGAAATGGGGGACTGTTTGGCATATTGTGGATAAAGTATATCTACATAGACACCGCTTGTTTTATAACTATTTTCAGTCCCTTGCCCTATGTTCTCTGAAGCAACACGATTTATATTGACCTGATTGATATCTTTGGCATTTGAGTTCCCACCATCTTCTTGAGATGAAGCTATAGGACGCACAGGCCCGGCTCTTCTGACCCCTTCAATGTAGCCTGTAGAACCGAGATTTGCGTAAAACTCAATGCTATTTACAAGACTTCCAACCATCTTCTTCTTACTTATTACAGCAATATTAAGGATTTCTTGTAATTAGTGCAATAAAAAAGTCAACTTGAACCTATTTTCTGGCTTTGATTGACTTTTCCTCAATCTTTCTTTCCCTTAAGATTGCCTTGCAATTTTCTATACCGCTACCCTGGCACTTATTACCTGGCATTTACAGCGCTTATTTAGGCTCTATGCTATTGTTTTATATAATTCCTTTAATATTCTGTCTGTGGCCCCGATGTTTTCATTGACATAACTTGATGAAAGCCTTCCCATCTGGCATCTTAAAGTATCATTGCTGAAAAGACTTCTAAGTGTACGGTAAGCTTCTTTTTTGTTCCTTATAACTTTTGAAGCTCCAAGCTGAACCATCTTCATTGCTTCCTGAGAATTTTCAATCTTTGGCCCGAAAATTACCGGAATGCCGTAAACGGCTGGTTCTAAAACATTATGTATTCCTTGCTTGAAACTGCCTCCTACATATGCTACATCTGCATAGTAGTAAAGTGTAAGAAGAATGCCAATAGAATCTATTATTATTATACGCTCACCTTTGTACTCATTTAGATAGGAAAACCGTATTGAACTGCATTTACCGCTTAGTTCACCTTCGAGCTTCTCAAGGTGCTGGACTGTTGGTTCATGCGGAACAAGTATCAGTACGATATCTTTATCATATTTCGACAGTTTTAAAAAAGCCGGAAGGAACACATCTTCATCTGCATCCCATGAACTTCCTGCAACAAAAACCTTTTTCCCTTCGAAGAAATTATCCTTGAAGAGTTTCTTTTCTTTTGCCTCAAGACTTTTCTGATATACACGGTCAAAACGCGTATCGCCAACAGACATAAGCTGCTTGCTTTGAATATCGAAATTCCTGAAATTCTTCATATCCGATTCTGATACTGTCAGGATTTCAACAAAATTCTTAAATAGTACCTTATGAAAACTCTTTGCTATGGGAAGCATTCTCTTTGAGTCTTCTCTCATCGTAGCATCAACAATAAAACATGGAATATTTTTTCCTTTCATCTGCCAAATAAAATTTGGCCAAATGTCATAACGCATCATTATTGCTGCATCTGGCTTTACCATCTCAAGAAATTTTTTAGCTTTTGATGGCCAGTCAAATGGAATGTAAGTTATTATGTCTGAATAGGGATATTTTTTTTGGTTCTGGTAACCAGATGGAGAAAAGAATGTCGTTATTACATTAACATTTCTTTCTGATTTTAACTTTTGTATTATTGGTTTTGCTTGCTCAAATTCTCCCATAGAGGAGGAATGGAACCAGATGAGCTTTTTACTTCTATCTAATGAACTAAGTGACTTCTCCAGATCCTCAAAGAGAGTCTCTCTGTCTTGTATCCCTTTTCTGATCTTTGCGTTGAATAACCCAGCTATGCTTAATAAAGCATATAAAAGAGGGACAAAAATAGTATTATATATTAATAGCCAAAAATTCATATTATTACTTTAACATTCCTAAAATTTCGTTTAGTGCTTTCTGAGGAGTTACCTCTAGCATACATTTAAAATGACCTTTGGGGCATTTTTCTCGTCCAATATGGGAACAAGGTCTGCAAGATAAGCAATTGTTCTGTAAAATTAAATTCCTGTTGTTGTAGGGGATAAATCCAAATTCACCGACTGTTGATCCAAAAAATACTGCTACAGGAGTTTTTACAGCACATGCTGTATGTAACATTCCTGAATCATTGCATACTATGAGCTTGCAGTTTTTCATCTCCGAGGCAATTCCAAGCAGATCATCATTGTTGCTTAAATCAACCGATAATGGGATCTTTTCGGAGATCCTTTTACATACTTCTCTATCTGACTTACCGCCAAGAAGTGCAATGTTAAAGCCTTCTGAGACAAGCATGTTTCCTAATTCAATAAAATATTCTTCAGGCCACATTTTTGTCAGATGTCTTGAACCAGGACAAAAACCAATAGTATTTCCCTGCTTTTTTACGCTGGTCTTTAGGCCTTCAGGCAAAAATAGATCAAGCCCTTCATCATCTAACTGAAAACCTTTAAGTGAAGATGCGTAACGCACTGGAATGGGAGGGAGACCTCTTAACCTGTTTATCTTAAAATTAACAAGAAGAAATTTATCTATAGTATGCTTTTGAAATTTAACTTTTGAACAATTTAGTAAAGAAGCAAACTTTGAACTTCTAAGATTATTTTGCAGATCAATACACAAATCATATTTTGATGAACTTAAAGACTCAAAAACTTTGGAGTTATCATTCCTTTGATAAAAATATGATTTGTTAATGTAAGGATTATATGATAATGTATCTTTGTATTCTTCACGTAAAAGGAAATCTATCTTTATATTCTCAAAATTCTTTTTAATTGACCTGATCAAAGGTGTAGTTAGGAGAATGTCTCCGAGGGAGCTTAATCTTATTATTATAATTCTATTTGCGTTACTTAAATCCACAAACCCAACAACATAAAATATTAGTCATTATTATCAAAATACCTTAACTCCGGACAGATTCCCCAAGAAAAGATCCGGAAAAGACTGTCACAAATTTAATTAAATAACTTGCTTTTAGCAAAAACGGGGGCAATTGCGATCCTCCGCGTTGTGGTTTTGCTATGACTTAGTTATTTTTGCCTTAAGATATAAAAAAATACAAGGAATTAGTAATGACAACCTTACCACCTCCATCAACTAAAGGATTCCCTGATGATTCAGTTGAAAAACAGGTATATAACATTGTTGATAAATACAAAGAAAATATTCCAATAGTAAACGATAGGAACAGACTTGGTTACTGTTTGTTCAAATTCGTAATGGGTGAGGGAGATAATCCTGAAATTCTGGTTAAAAGCACAAAAATAAAAATAGTCGGTATAAGTGAAAAAGACCTTGCAGCTAAATTAAACTCTGAATTAAAAGATCTTAAAAAAATAATTTCTTAGCGCACTTATTTTTTTTAGCACACTTATTTTTTTAGGGCAGGGGCCAATTTTCTGTTTTATGTTCCCAATATTATTTTTAATGGCCCCTTGCACATTCCCTTTTTTTGTTCTTTAAAGAGTTATTTTTACATGCTCTTCTGACATAAATTTCTCTACCAATTTTACATCTACTTCATTGCCTATAAATATTGGCGTCTTTTGGTGGAGTGATTTAGGTTCAATTTCAAGAATCCTTCTCTGTCCATCTGAAGCTCTGCCTCCTGCTGCTTCAACTATAAAGGCCATTGGGTTACATTCATACATAAGTCTAAGCTTCCCATTTGGATTTTTCTTATCTGCAGGATACATAAAAATTCCACCGTAGATAAGATTGCGATGTATGTCGGCAACCATCGACCCTATATAACGGGATGAATAAGGCCTGCGCGTAGACTTATCTTCCTCTTTTAAGTAGTTGATGTAGCTTTTGAGGCCTTCGGCCCAATATTTATAGTTCCCTTCGTTAATGCTATAGATTTTTGAATCTTTTGGGATCCTCATACCATCATGCGACAAAAGAAACTCCCCTACAGCGGGATCTAAAGTAAAACCATAAACTCCATCTCCTGTGGTATATACAAATATCGTACTTGAACCATAGAGAACATATCCGGCTACTTCAAGTTTATATCCTGGCTGCAAAAGATCCTCCATTGTTCCGGAACTCCCATCATCAGGAGTTATTCTTTTATAAATCGAAAAAATTGTCCCAATGCTAATGTTTACATCAATATTGGAAGAGCCATCCAGTGGATCAAAAATTAGGACATATTTACCCTTCTTAAACTGTGGGGGAATATGAACCATTCCGTCATCTTCCTCTGAGGCCATAACACAAAGATGGCCCCCATGATCCATTGCCCTATAGATCATATCTCTTGCATAAACGTCAAGCTTTTTAACCGCTTCGCCATGTACATTGCTACCTCCAGTAAAGCCTAGTATGTCAACTAGTCCGGCTTTATTTACTTCAAGCGATATAACCTTTGCTGCAAGTACTAGATCTGAAAGAAGGGAGGAAAGCTCGCCTGTTGCCTCGGGATGTTGTTTTTCTCCCTCTAGAATGTGACGCTGAATTGTCATAAATCTTTGAACTGCTGTCATAATTGCTCTCCCTTATGATGATTAAATTATTCGATCAATTCTCTCTTTTTTATTGTGCCATTAAAGGTAGGTTTAATAAAATTTACAACTAAATATTCCATTAATTCAATCGGAATCTTCTTAGGTTAGGATTTTCTTGGCTTTCTATAAATGAACCGCTGCCCTATAGAGAAAAGATAAAAAATATTATTGAAGAAGAGTGTGCAGAGGATAATATTAGTTGTACTTAAAGCTTTATTTGGAGCATTTTTTTAGGGGGTGATCAAGTGAGTTTCCATTAGGTCAGTAAGATTTACTAAAAACCTTACTGACCTAATGGAAAAAATGCTTTATTAAAGCTTTTATGCGGATTTTGTGACTTCCTGATCTTTGTATTGCAGTTGGTATAACTTGTAGTAAATTCCTCGCTTTGCAAGTAACTCCTGGTGGGTTCCCATTTCTCTTAGCTCACCTTTATGCATTACAAGGATTTTATCAGCATTTTGGATGGTTGAAAGCCTGTGGGCAATTACAATGGCCGTTCTGCCTACAAGGAGTTTTTGTATAGCCCTTTGTATTAGAATTTCAGTCTCCGTATCTACACTTGAAGTTGCTTCATCTAGTATTAAGATCTGGGGATCATAGGCCAGAGCTCTGGCAAACGACAGAAGCTGCTTCTGCCCAACACTTAGTGTCGCTCCTTTTTCCTTTACAACTTCATCGTATTTCTCAGGAAGTGCTTTAATGAACCTGTGTGCCCCAACACTCCTTGATGCCTCCATTATCTGGGCCTCTGATATCTCGGAGTTGTTTAGGTTTATGTTTGACTTTATTGTACCTGAAAATAGAAATACATCCTGAAGAACTATTGAGATGTATTTCCGAAGCTCTTTCTTGCTGAAGTTCCTGATGTCCACCCCATCTAGGAGTATCTCTCCTTTGTTTATATCATAAAACCTTGTGAGGATATTTATCAGACTTGTCTTGCCTGCTCCCGTTGCCCCTACAATAGCAACAGTTTGCCCAGGATGAATATCAAAATTTATGTTCTTTAAGACATAATCATTGTCATTATATGCAAACCATACATTCTTGAATTCAATTTCGCCTTTTACCTCTTTAAGTTCCATAGGCTTTTCCGGCTCTTTTATTATAATGTCTGTATCAAAGAGCTTAAAGATCCTTTCTGATGATGCCATGGCTGTCTGCAAAATGTTATACTTTTCCGACAGGTCCCTTATTGGACGGAAAAACATTTCTGTAAATTGCGTAAAAGCAAAGAGTACACCAATTGATAATTTCCCCTGAACAATCTCTCCTCCGCCATACCATACAATAAGTGCAATTGCAAATGAACTTAAAAACTCGACAGATGGATAAAAAACTGCATAGTAAAAAATAGATTTAATATTTACCTGTTTATAATCATCATTTATTGAAGCAAACCTTTTTAACTCATCTGTCTCTTTCCCAAATATCTGTACTACATTCATTCCAGTTACATGCTCCTGCATATAACTGTTTAGCCTTGCAAGATGAAACCTTACGTCACGGTAAGAATCTCTTACTTTCTTTCTGAACAGGAATGTTCCATATATCAAAACAGGAAGCACAGAAAGTGTTACAAACGATAGCTTCCAGTCCATTAGGAACATGAATACGAAGATCCAGACTATAATAAATATATCGCTGAAGACCATTACTATGCCAGAGGAGAAGAGCTCATTTAGCGATTCAACATCATTTGTTACTCTGGTTACAATTCTTCCTATGGGAGTTTTATCAAAGTATTTTAATGCGAGACTTTCTACGTGTGAAAAAAGCTTTACCCTTATATCATAAATAATCTTCTGCCCCATGTAGTTTGTATAATATGTCAGAAAATATTGTATTAAGGCCTGAAGAAGCAATGATCCCAAAAGTGCAAGTACTGTTATCATTAGACCATGATAGTCTTTGCCTTTTATATTCTCATCAATTGCAATTTTTGTTAGCACAGGTCTTAATGGCCCTAGTGCTGCAACCACAACATTAAGTACTATTGCCAGAATCACATACTTCCTATATGGCCTTATATAACCCATAAGCCTTTTCATTAGCTTGGCATCATAAGCCTTACCTAGTATTTCATCGTCTGTTTTATAATCCTGAGACATAAATTTTTATTTCAGTATTTGTTTTGTTAAATATTTTTTGAAAACTTTAGTTAAGTTCTTCCAGTTCTTTTTCCAGTAACTGTTTATAGTGTAGATCAGCATAAATTCCCTGTTTTTGTACCAGTTCATCATGGGTGCCTTGTTCAGCAATAACTCCTTTATCAAGTACAAAAATTTTGTCTGCATCTTTAACAGTAGATATCCTGTGACTTATTATTATGCTTGTCCTGTCTTTCATATAGGCTTTTAGCCTCTTTAATATCTCTTCTTCAGTATGAGTATCAACAGCTGAGAATGAATCATCTAAAATGAGTATGTTTGGATCAATTGCAAGTGCTCTTGCTAGGCATGTCCTTTGTTTCTGCCCTCCTGAGAGTGTAATACCGCGCTCACCAAGCATCGTTTCAAATCCTTTTGGAAATGACTCAACATCTTTCTTTAACTGGGATATTTCCGAAACACTTTCAACTATTTCCATTTTATTTTCACTTAAGCCATAAGTAATATTGTTGGCTAGAGTATCGGAAAAAAGAAAGGTCTCCTGAGGTACAATGCCAATATGCTTTCTTAATATATTAAGAGGCATATGTTTTATATTTCTTCCATCAATTAATACTTCTCCTTCAGTAACATCATAAAGTCTTGGTATTAAATTGATAAAAGATGTCTTTCCTACACCAGTATGCCCAATAATTGCTACGGTGCATCCCTGGGGGATCTCAAGACTAATATTTCTTAAAACATATGGAAGATTCTCGCCATATCTGAATGAGACGTTCTTAAACTCAATCTTTCCTTTTATTTCTTTTATTTTATGGTCCGTAAGCTCATTATCCTGAATTTCATAGTCTTCTTCAAACATCTTGTTAAGTCTTTTCATGCTGGCAGAAGCCTGCTGAATTAGATTTACTACCCATCCAACTGCTATCATAGGCCAGATAAGTAACCCTAAATAAACCACAAAAGCTAGAATCTCCCCTAAGTCCATAGTCCCATTTATTACTTTTAAGCCACCTATCCAGATTACAACTATCAGAGAAATCCCAATGACAAAAAAGAGTACAGGTTGAAAAAGTGCTTCTATCTTAACCTTATCCATATTTTTGTTGAAATAATCATGGCTTAAGGTTTTATATTCTTTTATCTCATTTTCTTCTCTTACGTAGGATTTTATCACTCTTATTCCTGAAAAATTTTCCTGCGACTTGGTTGTCAGTTCTGAAAATTTTTCCTGTATACGCGTAAATTTAATATGTATTAGTCCACCAAGTCTGTAGACCAGATATGAAAGAAGAGGTAAGGGTAGAAGTGAATATATGGTCAGACTTACATTGAGCGAAAGCATAATGCTAAGAACCAGAACAAGTGTGACTATTGTATCTACAGAGTACATTACGGCTGGACCTACAAAGGTTCTAACTGCATTTAGATCGTTTGTGGCATGAGCCATTATATCTCCGGTTGAGTGATTCTGGAAATACCTGAGGGAGAGTTTTTGAATGTGCTGCCAGAAATCCTGCCTTAGGTCATATTCTATTTCCCTGGAGGCAACAATCATTGTCTGCCTCTTTAGATACAGAAATACACCTGAAACAAGTGATATTAAGGCTATCAGTTCCCCATATCGAATGAGCTGCGAATAGTCCGCTCTTTTCTGCAACGCATTTACACTGTCCTTAAGTATCAAAGGAAGATATACATTGCCAAGATTAGATATTAAAATGAATAAAACTCCAAGAAGGAGTTTTGTTTTATATCTGTAAAAATATTTCTTAAGTGATAAAAGACTTTTCATTGGCATCAAAACATTTATTTGAATTCAAATATTAAACTACAAAACAAAAGTAAAAGTTGCCTTATTTACAACTAGTTATTTATAAATGCAAATTTAAGGGCAAAATTTGCTTAAATCTTACTTAATTTAACTTCATCGGCCAATAGTTGAAACATTTATTTTATGCAAATATAATTACATTGAAAATTTAATCACTCCTCTTGGCCTTTATACTCTCAAGTCTTGTACTTTCTGTGGTTTTACTCTCTTGTTTTATTCTGCCTTTTGGTCCATTCTTTTGACTATATACTTTTAGAAAACTATATTTTTGAATAGATTAGTAAGTAAAGAAAATAAGAAAGATTTGATTTATCCACTTTTCCACGTAATGTAACTAATATGAACACATTAGCATATTCAGAAAAGTCTAAAAAAGCATTTATAAATGGGAATATCTTTACTGTAAACGACAGTCAACCTTTTGCTGAGGCCGTACTTACAAATGAAAATAAAATTGTATTCGTGGGTAGTACAAAGCAGGTAAAGTCTCTGATAGACGCAAATACTATAGTTATTGATCTAAATGGGAAGCTGATGCTTCCAGGCTTTATTGATAATCACGTTCACTTTATGAATGGCGGTTTTTATTTGCTAGGGGTTGATCTTAGAAAAGCTAAAACTACACAGGAATTTAAGGATATTCTAAAGACTTATGTCAAATTGCACGAGGGGATATGGATTACAGGCGGTGACTGGGACCATGAGGCCTGGGAAATAAAAGAACTCCCTAAAAAGGAATGGATCGATAGCTTTACTCAAACTACACCCGTCTTTATAAATAGATTTGATGCCCATATGGCTCTTGCTAATTCATATGCCCTTAAACTTGCAGGTATTACAAAAGATACACCTGATCCAGATGGCGGCAAGATAGAAAGGGACCCTTTAACAGGCGAGCCTACAGGTATTCTTAAAGATAATGCAATGCCGCTTGTATTAAGCGTTATTCCGGAACATTCAGAAAAACAGTATGATGGGGCTCTTTTAGCAGCACTAAAGGAAGCTAAGGTGAATGGCTTTACTTCTGTTCAGGATATTACTTATCCTAATGATCTAAAGACTTATCAAAGATTTGAAAGGCAGGGAAGACTTACTTGCAGGATAGATACTAGACTGCCTATCTCAGAATGCAAAAACCTAATTACACTTGGCATTCAGAACTGTTTTGGCAGTGAAAAACTAAAGCTCGGTGCATTAAAAGCCTTTGCTGATGGTTCACTTGGCTCTAGTACAGCACTTTTCTTCGAACCTTACACACAAGACAGTACAAACTGCGGCCTTCAAATGGATACTCTTCGTGATGGCAAAATGAGAAACTGGGCCATTGAGGCAGATAAAGCTAAGCTTCAGCTTTCGATCCATGCAATTGGCGACAAAGCTAATAGTCTGGTATTGGATATTTTTGAAGAGGTTTCACGCATTAATCCAATTTGGGATAGACGCTTTCGAATTGAGCATGCACAGCATGTAATAAAACAGGATATAAATAGATTCTCTTCCCTTGGAGTTATTGCTTCTGTCCAGCCTTACCATGCTATTGACGACGGGGTTTGGGCTGAAAAGAGAGTTGGAAAAGGAAGACTTAAGGAAACCTATGCTTTTAAGTCTTTTCTCGACTCTGGTGTAAAACTTTGTTTTGGAAGTGATTGGAGCGTCGCTCCGTTAAATGCAATTTATGGAATATACGCTGCTGTAACCAGACGTACCCTTGATGAAAAAAATCCAGGTGGCTGGATCCCTGAACAAAAATTGACCGTCCAGCAGGCCATAAAATGCTACACTATTAATAATGCATATGCTTCCTTTGAGGAAAATATTAAAGGAAGCATAGAAAAGGGGAAACTTGCCGATATGGTGGTCTTAAGTGATGATATACTGACTATAGAGCCTGAGAAGATATGCGATGTAAAAGTCGATATGACCATCTTTGATGGGGAAGTAATTTTTGAAAGAAAGTAGGAATAATTTCTTCTGCTTTCTTTTTTTTGTTAAAACCGTGAAGTAGCATCATAGTCAATTACAACATCATCGCTCATTGGGTAACCTACGCAGGTAAGACAATATCCTTCTTTTATTTCCCAATTAGCCAGGGCAGATTGTTCAACAAGATTAATTTTCCCAGAGATAAGCCTTGCCCTGCAGCTTGAGCATTGTCCCATTTGACATGAATTGGGAAGGTCAAGCCCTTGTTCTAATGCTGATTGAAGTATACTATCGTTTGGTGATACAGTTATAATGTGCTCTTTCCCTTCAAAAATGATTGTGACTTTTCTGGTTTTGATCTCAGATTCATCAATAAGTGAATCCTGAGAGATCGTAATTTTATAGTACTCTGTGTGAATCCTTTCAGCACTAATTGCTAGATCTCTTAAGGCGTTTATTACACTAACTATCATCGCTTCTGGACCACAAATATAGAAATGTGCATTCCCGCTAAAATTGTCCTCCTTTAGTTGTGTCTTAAATGATTCTCTGGTTATTCTTCCCTTTATATTTGATGGATCCTCCTCTTTTGGCTGAGAAAGGAAATGAACTACTTTTAACCTTCCTTTGTAAAGCTCTTCTAATTTTTTTAGCTCTTGCTTATAAATTATTGTGTTTTCATTTCTATTCCCATAATATAGAGTCACCTTGCTCTCTGGCTCAATAAAAAGAGTTGTCTTTAAGATCGACATCAATGGGGTTATTCCACTTCCTGCTCCAATTAAAAATAACTCGCTTTTCTTCTCTTGAGATGGCCTTACCGTAAATTCTCCAACAGGAGGATAAGCTCTAAATATCTCGCCTTCAGTAATATTCTCTAGCAAAAAATCAGAGGAATAACCTTTGACTGTTTTTTTTATAGTAATCCCAATAACTGGTAGCTCAAAAGGAGCCGTGCAAATTGAATAACTCTTTCTTATTTCTTCTCCATTAATCATTAAAGGAAATGTAAGAAACTGTCCCGGTATAAAGCTAATTGGCTTTTGATCTACTTCGGTAAAGAGAAATGTCTTTGCATCTTCTGTCTCTCTGATTATTCTTGTCACTTTAAGAGATAATAAATTATCCTGTGTCTTACCATTTACTTCAAATCCTGTTTTATCGAAACTATCTGAAAATTCCTTCATATATCTTTGTATCTTTTTTATTGCATTGTGTAACTATGAAAAACTGGCTAATATTAGCCCTCACTTTTTATTCAGAACAACACTTAAAATTCGAAAGTTCGAAAACCTGAAAACAAAATTGTTATCGGCTACTAAGCCATTTTTAACTGGGGGCATTTTTTTATGGGGGATTTAAAAACTTTATAATTATAAAATAATCGCATTTTTTTGAGGTCTACAGATCTCTTTAAAATAGAACTGCCGTGGAAGAGGGCACAACCACGGCAGATAGTTTGTCATTTAAAGGAGGGATGAGAAACTATGTTTATTCTTCTACTGCTTCACAGCAGTGCCTAACAATTTACAAAGTATGTGCCAAAAGCTACTATCCTTTGCTTTTTTTATACTTAGGAGATTTAGGTCACGGATTTTTCTCCACTTTGAAAATCATGGAGTTAATTATTCTTGAACATAGGAAAGTAGTGTCTTAAAATAAGACAAGATGTGCTTAATTCCCCAACTTTTTCTTTTGATCTTGATATAAAGCTCATTTCGCTCTAAATTTGAACAACATGTTTTTCATAGAACTTTGTCAAGTTTTTTTACTCAAGTTAAATTTTTTTATTATCTAAATTATGAGATGTTTATACTTTTCATAATTCTTAGAATTTGAAAGAGGAAATAATATAATGCTTAATATTGATGCTGAGATAAGCCTGGAAGAAGAAATATTAAAATTAAAAAAAGAACTGAATGCCGTTATTCTGGCTCATTATTACCAGGAATCGGAAATTCAGGATATAGCTGACTTTATTGGCGATAGCCTGGAACTATCAAGAAAGGCTAAATCGACACAGGCAGACGTGATTGTTTTTGCGGGAGTTCATTTTATGGCTGAAACAGCTAAAATATTGAACCCTGAAAAGCTTGTTCTCTTGCCTGACCTTCAGGCCGGATGTTCGCTTGCAGATAGTTGCCCCGCTCCTTTATTTAAGTCTTTTAGGGAAAAGCATCCCGATCATATTGCAATAACCTATATAAATTGTTCGGCAGAAGTAAAAGCTCTAAGTGACATAATTTGTACATCAAGCAATGCTGAGAAAATTATTAACCAAATTCCCCCTGAAAAACCTATTTTGTTTTCTCCGGATAGAAACCTTGGCCGTTACCTGATTAAAAAAACAGGCAGGGATATGCTTCTCTGGCAAGGGGCTTGCATCGTTCACGAAACTTTCAGCGAAAGGAAGATCATTCAACTTAAAGTAAAATATCCCGAAGCTAAAATAATTGCCCATCCAGAGTGCGAAGAAGTCGTTCTTAGGCATGCTGATTATATTGGATCAACAAGCAAATTGCTGAAATATGTTCAGGAAGATAGCGCTAAAACTTATATTGTTGCTACCGAAACCGGTATTATTCACCAGATGCAGAAATCCGCGCCTGAAAAATTGTATATTCCTGCACCTCCTGAGACTTCATGCTCATGCAATGATTGCCCACATATGAAACGTAATACAATGGAAAAGCTCTACCTTTGTATGAAAAATAAATATCCGAAGCTTACTATGGATGAACCTCTAAGGCTAAGAGCCCTGAAACCAATTGAGAGAATGCTTGAGATGAGTTAACTTGAGAGTAATTAACTTGAAAATAAGCTAACTTAAGTTGAACTAACTTTAGACGAGTTAGCAGGGAAGCCTAAAAAATTGTTGAGCTCTGAGTACTTTAATCACTCAGAACTCAACATTTCTTTTTCCCATGCTTTATTTGTGCAGTATGATCTTGAATGTAGTTCCTTCAGGACTGGAACTCTTTACAAATATCTTTCCTTTGTGGTAAGTCTCAATTATCCTTTTGGTCAAACTTAGACCCAGACCCCAGCCTCGCCGCTTTGTACTGTAACCAGGACGGAATATATCTTTTTTCCTTCGCATGTCTATTCCTTTACCTGTATCTTTCACTTCTATCTCAATATTCTTATGGTGATTGGTTACATAAAAACTTATACTTCCTTTTTTCCCCTCTATTGCATCTAGAGCGTTTTTTATCAGATTTTCAAGAACCCAGCTAAATAGTTCGGGATTTAACTTTGTGCATAAATTTTCGTCGCCCTCAAGCTTTAGGACAACATTCTTCCCGATCTGTGGGAGTCTTCTTTCAAAATATTTGATCGTTTTCTCTATCTCTTCATATACATTCGCATCCTTTAACTCTGGTTGCGAGCCAATCTTTGAGAACCTCTGCGTTATTTTATTTAAGCGCGCCAGATCGTTGTTTATTTCTTCTGAGATATCTAGCACCCGGTCAGGATCTTTGTGGCTTAATTTTAATATTTCCGACCACCCCATTAAGCTTGATAAGGGTGTCCCAAGCTGATGAGCCGTTTCTTTTGACATTCCAACCCAAATACTACTTTGTTCGTTTTTCTTTATGTAACTAAAAATTACATAACCAATTAGAATAAAAGCCGCGGCAAATGCTATCTGATAATATGGATAATTCCTTAATTGCTTTATTAACTCAGAGTTACCGTAATGGATCCTCCCAAGGACTATTGTATCGTTATAGGCAATTGTAATTGGAGGATTAATTGCATCCATTTCGGCAATCTCTTTCTTTACGTATGCTGTCTGTTCTTTAAGAGAAAGAGTCGAATCTATTGCGAAATTCCTGAAAGAATTCTTAAGCTTTAAGTCGAATGAATCATCGCTTCCCGTTAGAATTAGCGGAAAATCTATAGGCTTTATCATGTTTTCAAATATAAACGTTAGATTAGTCGAGTTGTCCTCCGGATTAGCAATATATTCCATCCCTTTTGCATATAGCTCGGCAATCTGTTTTTCTCTTTTTTGTAGCTTTTCAACCAACCCTCGCGTATAATACAATGTCCCTGCTGCAATTATTAGGGCAGCTACAAGTAGTATTATTTTCAAGTTCCTAGTTGCCGGACCACCAGTCATTTTCATTGACTATATTCCTCATAAAATTTTTCTAAAGCATTATAAACACACTGGGCTATCTTTCTCTGGAATTCGTCTGTCCTAAGTAGCCTTTCCTGCTCTGGGATTATCATAAAGGCCGGCTCTATAAGTAAAGATATCGACTCTGGAATCCGGCACATATATAAATTATCCCAAAATAGCCCAAAATCCTTCAACTTTAACTCATCTAGTAAATTCTTGTGAATTAGTTTTGCTAAAGGAAGCGCCTGAGGGAAATAATAATAAACAGAAGTTCCATTATGTTCAATTGGATTTACTCCCCCTGGCACTGCATTGTTGTGCATACTAACAGATATCTCTGGGGCAAAAGAATTGACCATTTGTTTTCTTTCCCTTAGAGGCAGTGCCTGATCCTTTTCATGTGTAAGAAAAACCTTAGCCCCCGAGTCTTCTAGCATTTGCTTTAATTTTTCTGAAATTTCAAAATTTACATCCTTTTCCTCTGTCCCACGTGGGCCAATTGCTCCTGTCTCTGGAGTATGACCAGGGTCAATCGAAATAACTCGTCCTTTTAACTGGATGCTCCAAAATAAAAATCCGCTGTTTCTCTTTGCAGGCTTTTTGATCGAAAGCTTTAAGATATTTCCATCATACTCTGCTTTATAACCCCAGTGAGTCTTCTGCTCAAGTTGAATTTCAACTTTTAGAACATCATTTGATAACTGCGAATGCCTTATCTCTTTTATAAATTCACTCTTTCTATCATAAAACACCCAGTCAATATCAGAAGTGACATTATAAATTAAAAGTTCAATTCTTTCTGGATTATCCAGCTGATTAACTATAAAGGGGAGTTTTATACCTAAGGCTATTTCTACTGAAGCAGACTTCTCACCTTCCTTGCAGCGAATTATTCTTGGATGGCTCTGTGGAAGCGGTGTCCCCTCAGGAAGTATTTCAGCTGAAGAAGAGGGGATATAGACGGATTCATTCGAAGAAAGCTTTGTCTTCAGCCAACCCCCTTTTTGCCCAATTACTTCAAGATTTACGCCTTCAGGCAGGAAAATCTTGTAACCACCACCAGGTGAATTTCTGCCGACTGTAAGATTTGGGTCATATTTAAGCCTTGCTATGCTATGTACCACTTTATCTAGCGTAGTTACTCTTCCTGGTAATTCGAATTCCTTTGAACCTAAAGCAGAATCTATAAGCTTAACCTTTAGTGAGGCTGACTTCAAGGGAAGATTTGGATAAAATGAGCATTTGTATATCCCTTTTATTGTATCTCCTATGTTACTTGCACCAGCGCCAAAAACCTCTTCACCCCAATAATTGGAATTGACGAAAACCGTCTCACTAAGGGGAATGCTGTCCTTTAATCCTTCAACATATAAAAAACACTTGCACCCAGGTGTAGCCTTAAACAGAATATCCAAGGCTTCACCTTTCGATAAAAACGTGTTTTCTAAGGGTTCCATCGGCCATTGTTTGTCAATTACAAGACTGTCTGAGGTTGACGTCACTATTGGTAACTTTACCTTGTAGACCTTTTCTATTGTTTTTGTCGAACCATTGTGGGAGAGTAAAAATGTTAATTTCCCATTGGTTTCTCCGCTTACAGGGCTTTGACTCTCAAGGTTCAGCCTTGTAAAACAAATAAATGTACCGTCAATATCAACAAGTGCTTCTGCACCATTTATACTTAACTTTGAGTCTGCTGGTGACAGGCTGCCCATGACAGTTAATCCGGATCCTGCTAGTTCAATGGGGGATTTACCTCCGGAAGGGGAGCTTATCTTAAGACTTAATTTCTCTTGTGCAAGAGAATTTTCATTTAATAAAGAGAGTAACAAAGAAAGTGATAAAGCGAAAAAGATGCTGAAAGAGAGCTTCATAGGAACTATTCCTTAACAAACAATTGCTATTATTCTTTTTTAGGGGAGTGATTATAATTATAGCTACATTATAGTATAATATTAAAGCTATATAATGAATTCCTGCTGCAGGCTAATTTTTTTGTTTTTTACCGGCCTTTAGAGAGAAAGAGAGAATCGTTATAAAAGAAAGGATTTTAATATCTGTCTCTCTTTCTCTAAAAAGCCTGGAAATTATATTGAAATATTACTTTAAGACTATTGTTTCAGAACGTTTTGGTCCTACTGAAACTATACTTATTTCAAAGCCGCAATACTTAGCCATAAAGTCTAAATAATCCCTTGTCTCAGATGGAAGTTCATCATAGTTTCTTGCTCCGGAGATGTCCTGTTTCCATCCTGGGAGAGTTTCGTAGATAGGTTTTACGCATTCTAACTGATTTACATCATTAGGGAATGCTTTTAAGGCCTTTCCATTATATTCGTAACCGACACATACTTTTATATTGTCAAAGCCACTTAGTACATCAAGCTTTGTAATGGCCGCATAATCAATACCATTTATCATTGTGGAATACTTTGTCAGGAAAGCATCAAACCAGCCGCATCTTCTTGGTCTGCCTGTTGTAGCCCCAAATTCAGCTCCAACCTTTCTTAAAGTTTCTCCATCTTCATCAAGCAGTTCAGTAGGGAATGGACCATTTCCTACTCTTGTCGTATAAGCTTTAACAATTCCAACTACAGAATCAATTTTGTTAGGTGAAATACCGCTTCCTGTGCAAGCTCCACCGGAAGTAGGACTTGAAGATGTAACAAAAGGATATGTGCCATGATCAATATCAAGTAAAGCTCCTTGTGCTCCTTCAAGTAATATTGATTTACCTTCGCTAATTGCATGATTTAGGTATAATGGGGTGTCTTTTATGTATTTGTCAATTATTTTGTCAAATTCGGTGTATTCTTTTATTATTTCTTCAACATCAAGCTCGCTGTGCTCATAAACTTTCTTTAATAGTGTATTCTTTTCGACAAGGTTCTCTCTGATCTTTTTTGCAAGCCTTTCTTTGTCTAGAAGGTCAACTATTCTTATGCCTTTTCTTGCATATTTGTCAATATAGCAAGGACCAATACCTCTTCCTGTGGTGCCAATCTTGTTTTGCCCGCTTTCGCTTATCGAATCGAGTAGCTTGTGATAGGGCATAATAAGGTGAGCATTGTGGCTAATAAAGAGTCTTCCATCGATCTTTATATTATTTTTTTCTAAAATTGCTATCTCATCTAGAAGAGCTTTAGGATCAATTACTACACCATTACCTATCACACAAATAACATCTTCTCTTAAGATCCCAGATGGAATAAGGTGAAGTATATATTTCTGATCCCCTATTTCAACTGTATGACCAGCATTAGCACCTCCCTGGTACCTTGCTACAATATTATATTTCTCACTTAGTATATCTACTATTTTCCCCTTGCCTTCATCACCCCATTGGCTGCCGACTAGAATTGAAACACTCATTTTTTGGACTCCCGAATATCTATCAATATAACTTTAATATTAATATTTTATTTATTTATCTTTTAAGTTCTCAATAAAATAAAAAACTCCGAATAACCATTATCCGGAGTCTGTAATAAAGAAAAACTCGATGTAAATTTACTGTCAATCAGTTTATTAGTTCTCTTCTAAACTATTAGGCCATGCCATAGCTTTTTACGGCTTCATCTATTGAATCGTAATTTTCAAATATTGAAACCAGCTTTGTTATTATAAGAAGACTGTTTATCTTCTCTGTAGCATTTGCCAGCTTTAGGTTACCGCCCCCGTTTTTCATGGTCGTGTATGCACTTATTAGCATACCAAGACCGGAGCTATTCATAAACTTAACTTCTGCAAGATCTATTACAATATGAAGTTTCTTCTCTTCTATCAATTTGTGCAGAAGGTCACTTAGTTCCTGAGCCTCAGGTCCGCCCATAACGTTGCCTTTAAGTTCAACAACCACTGCTCCGTATTTTTCCGTAGTTTTAATTTTCATGGATGCTCCTTTTATTTACTGGGATAAATTTACTTACATATGCCATTTTTTGCAAGCAGATTAAAGGAATTTATTATTATTTTTATATATTTCATATTATTTTTTCGCAAAATAGTAAAAATTATATTCCGGCGAAACTTTTTCATTGCAAATTTACAAATAACTGTTGTCTTTAGACTATACTTTGTTAACTTTAATTTTGGCTTTGTTGCTCCCATATTATGCTTTAATCGCTTACCACTCTTTATTTTGACAGCAGTTTTATGGAATTCCGGAATGTATATAGGGAACTATGCAAAATCAATTTCGTCTAATAAATATATCTTAATATGAGCGATTTGGACCTAAATTACCAGCAAGCATTAAATCAGGATGATGATTTTGCTTTAATCAAAAGATTTATAGAAGGGGATGAGTCTACCTTTAGAGATCTCGTTCTTAAACATAAAGATAAAGTCAGAAATCTTGTTTACATTACTGTGGGTAATCGCGAAATGATAGACGATATTTCTCAGGATGTATTTATTAGCGTCTTCAACAAACTAAAGTATTTCCGCTTTGAATCTCAGTTTACTACATGGCTTTACAGAATTACTGTAAACAAGTGTAAAGACCACCTTAGAAAAATTAAGATTCGAAGTATCTTTATTCCTATTAAAGACTCCGAAGAGGAATACGGAAGCTCTAGAATGAGTAGTGAATACGTTGATACAACTGAAATTGTTCAACATGCAATTTCCAAGCTCCCTGAGAAACTGAGGGTCCCACTTATTATGCGAGAGGTTGATGGATTGAGCTATAAGGAAATAGCCGATACACTGGATTGCGAGGTCGGTACGGTAAAATCCAGGATTTTCAGAGCACGTGAGAGCCTGAAATATCTACTCCAACCTTTTGAAAAGGACCTGATGACCTAAAAGACTTTTCTTCTGTCTTTTTTAGAAAATTGACTTCTAGGTTTAAATATATTCTGTCTTTTGTTCGCTTTTTAACATTTCGCCCATATTACTTTTTCTAGTGAGTAATACCTGAAAATTTAACTATTCATATTTCTGTCTTTTAAGGAAAAGAGAACCTTATGGCTGGACAAAAATTTTCGAAAACTTTTTTCTTGAGTAAAAAAAGTATCTTTATTTCAGGTCTGATCCTCTTGACAATAGGCCTGATGATTTTATTCAGGAAACAGGATCTGAAGTCCTATGTTGAAAAGCAGAAGGCTAATTTGGCCGACTTCTATGCCCAGAATCTTGAACCCCTCTTTTCGGCTAATAAACTGACAAATGAGGATATTTTTAATTTTGCTTTCTATAAAGAACTGCCTATCGATAAACAGAATAACCAGGTCTTACAACTCGGCAGCGAAAATGATGGAAAAGAGTATTTCGAATTCCGTAATACTAAGTATAACCCAAAGACTAATAACCTTGAACAGTTTAAAGAAGTACTGGAACTAAATGCAAAGCAAAAAGGACAACTCGATTCTATACTGAATTCTTACCAGGGAAGAATTCAGACACAGGTACTCGTAAACGATAGGAATACACTTGCAATTAATTCAAATCTCTGGAACCTAAATAAAGCACTTATGGCCGATATGCTGCTTTTTGCATCAAAGGCTAACAATAGTAAGTTCAAAAGAGTCTTCCCGGAGGAATTCTATAGTGCTAATGCTCCATCAATTTCCAAGATGGTCTCTGATGTAAAATCTTTCAATAATAATAAGTATATATTTGTTCATTCTGATACTATTTTTACAAAAGAATTTAATTTTGATAAGACTGAGCCTCGAACTACACCATCTGGTGAGGAAAAGCAACTCGATTCAAGACTTAGAATTAAATTAAACAGGGACCTTGTTAAATCCCATTCACAGACACGCTTTGGAAGAAGACTTTTTGACGTTACGATAGATTCTAATTCTTGCAGGGTCCAAATACCTGATATTCCGGAAGTGCCAGTTGAGAGTGAAATTCATAGATTGAATGTTGAACTTGAAAAGGCGGCAAAAGAGCTAAAGAATATCTCCATTAAGTTTCATACTCCTATTCCTCCTGTTCCACCTGTTCGTATTAAAGCTAAAAGGGGAACAACCGGCACAAATAGAACTGATGTACCTATACCACCTCAGGCTAATAACTCTTCTGAGGATTTCGAAATAAATATTGATCTGCCTAATGTGGATTCTATTGTGCAGGCAGCAATGAGTTTTTCAATCGAAGCAATGAAGAACGTAAGATTTAATATGGATTCTATACAAACTGCAATAGATAACGACACTATGCTAAGTGAAAAAGATAAAGCTAAACTAAAAGGCGAAATGCAGAAATTGAAGAATCTTAAGTTGAAAAAACTAAAGAAATGAAATTTTATCTGGACAGCAAAAAAATGAATTCATTATGATCTAAAAGTGAATTCATTTTCTTGACTGGCTGTTTTTTTAATTATTGTCTTAATTTTATGAAACTAAATTTTTTCTCCTTCGATAATAACCGAAAATTAGAAAATGCTATATCATTTTCGATTATTTTGTTCCTCTTTCGCCTGGTCTTCCCAGATGATATGGGCTTTTCACCTATAATGGTTGTAATTAATGAAGCGCTTGTGGTGTTAACGTTTTATGTTATAACTTTATATGTTACAGAATTCATTGAGGAAAAGAAATATCCACCTCTTTCCTTAATCCTGAATGCAGGAATCCTAAATGCATTTATATTTTTTGTTCTGGCTGTTATTGCAGCATTGTTTGCAGGAATTTTTAGCGAATCTAATTATGCTAATTTCTTTTATTCAATAGCTTCTATATTATATTCTCTGATTTTTATTGCCGCATTGTCTTACATCTTCAGTGTCTTCAAAAGACTTTTCTTTCTTAAGCAGAAGAAGGGAAATATTTTGTATTTTAATTCAATGATTGGCTTCCTTTTGGCTACTTCTGCTTCGGCTACTTTGAATTTCCTGACCCCATCTTTTGATTTTATTAATAATGCTTTCAAAGTAGTAACTATTCTACTTATAATATTAAATTCGATTCGAATTTCTTGGATAGCATTTCTTACAAAAAAAGAGAAAATATACCTGCTGGTTATTTCGATCATACTATCTATATTATTTGGTGTAAATGCAGGCCTTAGTTCAAACCCAAGTCTGACCAATAAAACACTTACCGAGTTTTCTCCGGCCTTGCATCAGTTCTTAGAAATGATGATGATCTATGGATCAATATTTTTCGGAATAGTGTTTTTTACAACTCTATTCCATTTACCAACGGCTGAGGCTTTTGACCGAAAGGCAATGGAAGTATCTTCTCTTATGGATCTGAGCAGACTTATTACTCAGGTCTTCGACTTTAAGGAACTGGCTGATACTGTAACAGATATTACTATTCAGGTGTGCAAATCGGATTCTGCCTGGCTGGTCTCAAATAGTAAGGGTGAACTTTCCTTAAGTGCCGTTAGAAATATTGGCTATCTTGAGGCTGATAAAATAACTAACGCTCTTACTGATCAGTTTGATTTGAAAAATATTAATACAGTAAAGACTATCTCAAAGAAACAGGCTAGCCTAAATGGTAATGGAGGGTTCCCTTCAAACGACTTTAGTTCATTTGCTGTTTCACCACTCAAGGTACATAATTTCATTAATGGCTACCTTATTGCAGCGCGCAGAAATGAGGATCTTTTTGACGATGATGACCAAAAAGCAATTGGCGCTTTTGCTGACTATGCTGCAGTTGCTATAGAAAACGCAAAACTTCTCGAAGAATCTCTCGAGAAGGAAAGACTTGAAAAGGAACTCGATGTTGCCCGTGAGATTCAATATAAAATATTGCCCCATAAAACCCCGGATATAAAGGGCCTTGAGATATCTGCTCTTTTTATTCCTGCCTTTGAAGTTGGTGGCGATTATTATGATTTCTTTCGCCTGGAGGAAAATTTACTCGGCTTTGTTATTGCTGATGTCTCCGGTAAGGGAATCTCAGCTGCATTTATTATGGCCGAAGTTAAAGGAATTTTTGAGTCCCTGGCTAAACTGATTCTTAGCCCAAGGGAAGTCCTCACTAAAGCTAATGAGATCTTGCGGGGAAGTCTGGATAAAAAAAGTTTTGTTACAGTTATTTATGGAATAATTGATACAAAAAATGAAGTAATGTATACCTCAAGAGCAGGGCATTCACCATTATTGCTTGTCAGAGATGGACAAATTGAAGAAATTAAACCCTCGGGAATGGGACTTGGCTTAGATTTCTCGCCAAATTTTCTAAATTCTCTCGAAGAAGTAAGGATTAAGTTAAAAGAAAGTGATATATTGGTGCTGTTCACTGACGGAATTCCGGAAGCGAAGAATGCCAGCCTGGAGGATTATGGCTATGAGAGATTCGAAAGGACCATACTGCACAGTTGCATGGGGGATATAAATGAACTTTCTAACCAGATTATGAAGGATGTGACCACTTATTCGCAGGGAAATCCGCAGCATGATGATATAACTTTAGTTATTTTTAAATGGACAAAAGAAAAAAATAATAAAGCGGGAGAGATTTAATGGTTGATTTTAATGTGGAGACGCGTGAAGACAGCCATGTAGATATTGTAGATTTACGTGGATATCTTGACGCACATACTGCTCCGGAACTTGAGAATGTTTTTACAAAACTCATTGAGGATAAAAGATTCAAGGTCGTCGTTAACTTTGAAAATCTAGCTTACATAAGCAGCGCAGGACTTGGAGTCTTTATGGCTTATGTTGAAACTATGCGGGAAAATGATGGGGATATTAAGTTTACTAATATGAGCCCAAAAGTCTATAATATTTTCGACCTTCTGGGATTCCCTCTCTTATATGAGTTTTATACTGATGAAAAAGAAGCCATTAAAAAGTTCAACGAGAAGAGTTAATAATTTGAATACCGCAAATAAATTATTTGATAAAGAATTGGTTGTCAAAAGCACAACCGATAATTTGGCGATTATCAGAGACTTTACAAAAGCTGCAGCTAAATCGTGCGGCTTTAGTGATGAGACTATTGATAAGATTGCCCTTGCTGTTGATGAGGCATGTACTAATGTCATTAAACACGCATATCAAAACTCTCCTGAGGGAGATATTATCGTTAATATAAGCGTCTCTGAAAATAAGATGAAAGTTGCTATTACTGACTTTGGTAGTAATTTTGATCCCACTGCCGTTCCAGAACCAGATATAAGAAAGTATTACAGACAGCATAAAGTTGGCGGACTAGGTATTTATTTAATGAAGAAATTAATGGATGAGGTGAATTTTAGCTCTGGCGCAGGAAATGGCAATCAGGTTATATTAGTTAAATATTTATAAGCTTTGAAACTAATTATATGAATACAATAGATACCTTTGGCGCACAAAGAAATTTATCTGCTCTTGTAGATTTTAGTAATTTTATTAATTCCAGCCTGGACCTTAAATTTATTTTAAATAACCTCCTTTTAACTTGCTTTGGAAAATTTCATACTACAAAGGGGTTTGTTGCTCTTTTCGATAGCGATGACAAACTTAGGATTAAAGCTTCCAAAGGAATCTCTGAAGAAATAATCGGGCAATTTCCAAATGTGCCCTTGTGCGATAAGACTTATGATAATGCACTATTAGCCGAATTCTGCGATAAACTTAAATTTGTCTTTTATCAGGATATTATCTCTTCTCAGGGACTAAGAGGAATTATTTTCCTTGGTGAAAGATTGACCAAGGGAGAGTATCTTCAGGAAGATAGGGATTTCCTAAATACTCTTATTAATATTGCTGCTACGGCAATAGAAAATTCAATTATAGTCGAAAAACTAAAAGAGGCAAACAGAAACCTTGACTCCAAGGTTGCGATGCTTACTTCTCTTTTTGAGCTTAGTAAAGAGTTTAGCGGCGTTCTTGAAGCTTCAAGAGTTGGAAAACTTCTTGTCTATTCTGTTATTGGACAACTAATGGTTACAAGCTACGCTGTTGTTCTCTGCGGTGGCAAAGAAGAAGCACAAATTATTGAAGCAAAGATTCAGAAAAAAATTCTTCAGGAAGCCCTCAAAAAATGCGATACTTCCAAGATAACTTCCCCTTTATTTAGTAGGAACTTCCCAGATGAGTTCCTGGGACTCAAACAACTTGGTGTTGAACTTATTATCCCAATGCAGATCCAGGGGGAAACTAAGGGACTAATGCTTCTTGGAAAAAGATTTAATAATCAGGACTTTACAGAATCTGATGTCGAGTTTATCTATGCAACAGGAAGCCTGGCTATTATTTCAATTGAAAACGCAAAGCTATTTAAAGAAGCCTTAGAGAAACAGAAAATGGAGGAGGATCTTGAGATTGCCCGTGGTATTCAAAAGAATCTCTTTCCACAGAGAATCCCCAAAATGAAGAATTTTGAAATAGCTGCCGTTAATATTTCTTCAAAACAGGTAGGTGGTGATTATTATGATCTGGTGAAGTTTGCTAATAATTCCTGCTTGTTTGCAATTGGTGATGTTTCTGGTAAGGGGGTCCCTGCTTCTCTTCTTATGGCTAACCTGCAGGCTTTCTTAAAAAGTATTTGCAAGCAGGGAATGGAGCTTGACCAGGCGACTAACGTTATTAATGACCTGATCTCAGAAAATACTGTAATGGGTAATTTTATTACTTTCTTCTGGGGGATTATTAACGATGAAACAAAGATGCTGACCTATGTTAATGCGGGTCATAATCCACCACTTCTAATTAGAAATGGGGAAATTCTGAAACTTACCAAAGGTGGAATGATCCTTGGCGTAATGAAAACTATTGTCCCTTATGTCTCTCAGACATTGCCCCTTTATTCTGACGATGTACTAATTCTTTTTACTGACGGTGTTACAGAAGCAATGAACAAGCAAATGGAAGAATTTTCAGATGAAAAGCTTGAAGAGATTGTTCTTGAGGCTAAAAATAAGTCTGCTAATGACATCCTTTTCCATATAAAAGCTGAGGTTGAAAGATTCGTCGATGGTGCTAACCAATCCGATGATATTACTCTTTTAATTATTAAAGTAAAGTAATTTTATGTCCTCTTTAAAAACATATATACAAAAGAACAGACAGAAAATAATCATTGTACTGACTGCCATTCTTGCTGTCTATGGATTTATAGCCCTGTACTTTATTGTTGAAGTAAGACCCGTATCTAACGATGAATGTCTATGGCTGGCAAAGGAGTTAAAACCTGACAGTACGGTTATTTATTTCGATAAAGTTAAGGTCGGCGGCGTAAGCTGGAATGCTGGAATTCGAAATGGCGATTATCTCCTCGAAATAAATAACGTTAGGATTAAAGACCTCACTACTGCTACAATTGTCCTTAATAGAGTAAGGGCCGGTAATTATGCTAAATATCTTTATGAGCATAATGGGAGGACATATGAAACAGAGGTCTATGTAAAAAAACTTGTAAGCTATGGAAATCTAGCCTTTGCACTGCTTGCGCTGATCTGGCTGGCTGTTGGCTTTATTGTTATTATGGCTAAACCAAATGGATATGTACAACGTTTGTTCTTCCGTATTGGCATGTCAATGATTCTTTTTCTGAGCTTTGTGTTTATACCTAATATGAAGGATCCAAGAGCACTTGGCCTGTCAAGAATAATCGTAGTTGAGGTGTTTGATACCTTTTGGACATTTGGCTCAATCTTTTTCCCATTTTTCTTAATGCATTTTTTCCTGGAGTTTCCTAAACCATACAAAATAATGGAGAAAAAATGGGTAAAACGCCTTATATATACTGTCCCATCTGTTTTGTTTGCATTGACTTACCTGGGGAAAGCCTATTTACTTATTATTCATCCTAACCCTGGAGTTTTTAATAAGTTCGTTCAGAGCATTAGCTATAGCCCTATTATAGGCTATATCCTCGGCCTGATACTTCTGCTTATTAGTTTTATTCGACTTAAAGATCCAAAGGAAAGAAAACCTATATTTGTGATCGTTGTAAGTTATATCCTCGGGGTCTTGGCAATTATTTATTCTCTTGCCATTGTAAATGTTATTGCAGATACAATCTTTAATTCACCAGAACTATTTACTCCAATAATCCTTATTGCAATTATCCCGGTTGCCTTTGCTTATTCAATTTTTAAGTATCAGCTTATGGATGTAAGCGTAGTTGTAAAAAATACAATTATTTATGGGACAGCTACTATTGCTATTGCAGCTATTTATTTTCTGACGGTCTATGGCCTTGGACAGTCTATTGGATCCTTCATAGGTACTGAATACAGAAACGCAATTGCCGCTGTATCTTTTGTGGTCTTTGCAATGGTATTTCAATCTACAAAGGATAAATTCCAGGACCTTTTAACAAGGAAATTCTATCCCGAACAGTTTGCCTATCAGCGCGTTATCTTAAAGTTTGGAAGTGATGTTGTCAGTATTGTTGGACTTGATAATATCCTGGATTCGATGAACGAGACTTTTGTAAAGTCTCTTAATCTTAAACAATTTGCAATTTTGATGGCCGAAAGTAAGACTGCTTCTACAGAAAATGGGGAATGCAAGTTTAACCTTGTAAGAGGTACAGGTGTCGATGATAATCTCTGCATTTCAGATTCAAAAATGTCTTTGACGCATTTTGTAAGAGAAAAAATCACACTTAAAATGCCCTTATCAATAGAGCAGCAGGAATTTTCAACTGCTTTTCCGGAGCAATACGAAAAGCTATCAAACTCAGAAATCTTTACAATTACACCTATGATAATTAAATCTAAGGTCATAGGTTTACTTTGTTTTGGTCTAAAGCGCTCAGGCTCTCAGTTTTCTGGAAAAGATCTTGAAATCTTATGCGCAGCTGCTAACCAGGCCGCAGTATCAATTGAAAATGCACGGCTTTATGAATCTGAAGCACAAAAACTTGCCTTCGAAAGAGATCTTGAGAATGCTAGAAAAATTCAGGAAAGCCTCCTTCCAAAATCTATCCCTGAGATTGCACAGATGGATATTGCTGGCATTATGACGCCTGCTATGCAGGTAGGTGGTGATTATTTTGACATAATAAAAGTATCTCCTTCAAGAGTCTTTGTTCTTGTCGGTGATGTCTCTGGCAAAGGCCTTTCTGCTTCTTTGTATATGTCCAAGCTGCAAACTATGATGCGGCTTTACTGCCAGGATGGAAAATCACCTAAGGAGGTCTTAGTAGAGGTTAACCGTAGAATATATGAAAGCATTGAAAGAAACTGGTTCATAACACTAAATCTTGCTTTGTTCGATACTGAACGTAAGACAGTTAAGTTTTGTAGGGCTGGCCATTCTCCGCTTCTTTTATTATGCGGAAATGAAATGTCTGAATACCAGCCAAAAGGAATTGGACTTGGACTAGAGGTCGGTAAGATCTTTTCCGATACTTTAGAAGAAATTGAAATAGGCATGGAAACAAGCCAAACATATGCATTCTATTCAGATGGTGTTAGCGAAGCTATGAATAAAGAAAGTGAACTCTTTGGAGTTGATAGGTTAACTCATGTCATTTCAGAAAACCAAACTGAATCTTCCCAGATGATAATAGGTTCTATTATGAATTCACTCGAAAGTTTTCGAGATGGAAGAGAACAAAATGACGATATTACCATGGTTTTGATCAAAACTTAAGAAAATCCCCCAGAGAAGTAAAAAGACACTTAGCTGGGGGATTTTCTTATTTGATCATACAAATTCTTACTCGCGTATTCATTTCCTATTATCTTTTTTTCTCTATATATTTAATTCCTTTATTGATGGCTCAATATTGTCTTCCGAAATTCTAAGTAACCCTATTGTTATTGGTAGCCTAAAGCGCCGCGGACCTGCACTTCCAGGGTTAAAGTACAAGGTGTTTCCTAATTCCTTTATTGCAGCTTTATGTGAGTGCCCATAAATTATTACATTTTTCCCTGCAGAAAGAACCTTACTATCTAGCTTGCTAATATCATGAATTATTAGAATATCAGTATTCATTACCCTTATTCTGACTGTCTCTTTTAACTTGTTAGCTAGCTCCCCAGAATCGATATTTCCCTTTACAGCTATAACTTTCGTAATTTCTTCTAACTCATTAAGTACTGAATCCTTACCCACATCTCCTGCGTGGATTATTAGGTCACATTCTGCAAAGATCTCTTTAATCTCAGGCCTAAGTAAACCATGTGTATCTGAAATTACTCCAATTAATGACATTTCTATCTACAGGACTCCTTTCAATTCTATGTTTATTAAATAATTATCTATATTGCTGGCATTTCTTTGCGTGCTTAAAATCTCAACTGCATTTTTCTTCAAGATTTATCTTCCAGATAGATATTTGCTAAATAATAAAAACTCTTATCATCTAAGATAACTAATAATACTTAAAAAATCAGATATAAAGTCCTATTATATTTGCTAAGCTTAGTAAATTTACAAAGCTTAGCATTTCTTTTACTACTTGTCTTGATTTGAATCAGAAAGACAGACATTTGCATATTATGAATTTCTGTAAGTAGTCTCTATTACATCTGTGCATTTTAGGCGTCAACAGGGGAAAATTAACTCCATAGAACCAACCTATTCATTTGTTTCACCAATATCCTCATTCCAAATCTCTGGGCATCTAGAAATAAAGCTGTTCATCATTTCTATGCATTCATTTGAGTCCAAAATCTGTAGATCCACTCCACGCGACCTCAGCAATTCTTCTTCACCCATAAATGTTGTGTTTTCTCCTATAACTACTTTGGGAATGCCATAAAGCAGTATTGCTCCTGAACACATTGAGCAAGGAGAGAGTGTAGTATAGAGCACAGACTCTCGATATACACTGGCTGGTTGTCTTCCGCAATTTTCAAGAGCATCCATCTCTCCATGCAATATTGCACTTCCTTTCTGGACACGTCTATTGTGACCCCGTCCGATGATCTTTCCATTGTGGACAATTACAGACCCAATAGGAATACCACCTTCTTCAAGGCCAAGTTTTGCCTCTCTAATAGCTTCTATCATAAATTCATCCATTTTCCCCTCTGAATTTTTTTTTCTATAATATTTTTGTTATTCCCGTATTTTTTTACTCTCTTCTTTAGAGTTCTGCATTTTTATTCTTTCTTCAACTGGAACGGCAAATTGAAATTTTTTACTTAAAACACATCCTTTTCTACCTGGGACACAATCAGTCTTGAGCCTTAGGCAGGTGTTTCCTTTTTCATTAAGATGTGGACATGAAAATGAACTCATTTATCTCTCTTTTTTTCTCTGGCCTTTGTTTTTTGCAAATATAAATTAAGTGCAATTAAGAAATTACATGAATTCCAAAAAAAATAATTAAGTGATTATTGTTTTCCCCTTACAATTAAAATATTATCAAATTTAAGTTTATAGTAGTTTTAGCTAGTAGTTATAAGTTATAGGACATAATGATTATATCCTCGCGCTTTAGCCAACCAGTCTGTTCCCAGAACTTTTGAGCGTGAAAATTTTCACTTACAACAAAAAGATGGCATTTCTGAATTCCTATAGCTTTTATTGCACCTAAGGATTTTTTAGCCAGAGCTCTTCCAATCCCCATTTTTTGAAATTCTTTGCTGACAGCTAAATGATGTATGTAACCTCGTCTACCATCGTGCCCGCACAGAATTGTGCCAATCAGCCTTTCATCTTTTAGAGCTATAAAGCTAAGTCCGGGATTTCTTAAGAGATAGCTTTGAATACCCTCAAATGAATCTGCTCCACTTAAACTTATTCCTTCAAGATCTTTCCATAAAGAAAAAGCTTCATCGTAGTATTCTATTGTGAACTCTCTAATTGCATAATCGGGCATACAAAAGTCCTCGAATTTTATCAAAAATGAATATTATTGGGATATATCGTTTAAATTCAAAATACAACAATTATTCGAAAAGGAAATCTAAATAGATCATTATTATTTTCAACAAACAATTAGGTGGTTTCGAACTACAAACTATATTATATTGTTTAGATATTTGCTTAGAAAAACAAAACTACACTGTGAAATGACTCGAATTAATATAAGGAGCTTATTGCAAAAAAAATTACTTCAGGGCCAGAAATTATGGAAATTTATTCAGAATATTTGCATTCTACCACATTAATTGGGTTGCAATAGTGGCCTATTCTCTCAATTTTTGCACTGAGTTTTATTATGTTATGCGTTTTTATCTAAATTTATCTAATTTTGCATATAATATTTAATGGAGGAAATTGATGTCTAAACTTTCACCCGATAGTATTCTGAAATCTTTAAAGAAAGTTCATGACCCGGATTTACGAAGAGATCTTGTGACTCTTGATATGATAAAGAACCTTAAAATAGATGGTAGCGATGTATACTTTGATGTTGAACTTACAACTCCAGCTTGTCCGCTAAAAGATAAAATAAAAAGTGATTGTATTGCAGCAATAAAAGAAGATAATCCTTCGGTTGGAAATATATCTGTTAATATGACTTCCAGAACGCGGGCTCATTCGGATGCTAAAAAGGATCTGATTCTTCCTGGCGTTAAGAACACTATTGCTGTAGCAAGTGGTAAAGGTGGTGTTGGAAAAAGCACAGTTGCAGTTAACCTTGCCGTAGCTCTTGCAAAAGAGGGCGCTAAGGTTGGATTGCTTGATGCCGATATTTATGGCCCTAGTATTCCATTGATGCTTGGAATTAGTGAAAAACCGCAGATCTTTCAGGATCAGGAAAGTGCTAAAATGATACCATTGGAAAACTTTGGTATTAAACTGATGTCTATTGGCTTTTTAATTGATGACCAGACCCCTGTTATCTGGAGAGGCCCTATGGCAAGTGGTGCTGTTAAACAGTTTATGTCTGATGTTAATTGGGGAGAGCTTGATTATCTGATTTTTGATATGCCTCCGGGCACAGGAGATATTCAGCTTACTTTAGTTCAGACTATTCCTTTGACTGGTGCTGTAATTGTTACTACTCCTCAGGAAGTATCTCTTATCGATGCCCGTAAAGGACTTGCAATGTTCTCTAGAGTTAATGTACCTCTTCTTGGTATTGTCGAAAATATGAGTTATTTTATAGCTCCCGATACTGGGAAAAAATATGATATTTTTGGAACAGGGGGCGGAGCTAAATTAGCTAGCGAATCAAATGTACCTTTCCTGGGCGGTATCCCAATTGACCCAAGAATTAGAATCGGAGGAGATAAAGGCATTCCGATTGTTTATGATATGCCTGATACTGAATATGCTGGGATCATTCAGCAAATATCACGCAACCTTGCAGCACAGGTAAGCATTAATCTTATTTCTCAAGCGGCTAAAAAGGTTGAAATCATTCTTGGTGACAACTGATTCCCTTTAGTTGAGCACTGTTTTTGTGAAAATTAAACAGGAGTTAATTTAATGGGTAATATAATGGAAGAAAAAGTCCTAAAGGCACTCGATACCATAAGACCATATCTTCAGGCTGATGGTGGTGATGTTGAATTGGTTAGGGTTACAAACGAAGGTATTGTCGAGGTAAAACTGACCGGTGCCTGCGGTAATTGCCCAATGTCACAGATGACTCTTCGTGCTGGTGTCGAAAGAGCCTTGATAAGAGAGGTCCCTGGTATTAGACGCGTCGAAGCCGTAAGCTGATACTAATTATATAGCTTCTCTGGAAAAAGCTTAGCTCTCTCTGGAATTATTCTTTAGGTCTTGATTTATGTAATTCTTGACCCAATATTTATTCTACAACTTACTATAAACGAGGAAATAAATGCGGAAAAAAGTTATTGCCGGTAATTGGAAAATGTATAATGATATTCCGGCTAGTGTGAACCTTATTTCGGAATTGAAGAAATCTTTATCAGGCCAGGAAATAAAAGCAGATGTTATTATTTGTCCTCCTTTTACTTCTTTGGATACTGCAAAAACACTTATTGAGGGTTCTGTAATAAAACTTGGCGCTCAGAATATGTATTTTGAAGAAAACGGTGCCTACACCGGCGAAATTTCTGCATCAATGTTGAAAAGCGCTGGCTGTGAATTTGTCATACTTGGACACTCTGAAAGAAGGACTATCTTTTTAGAAAACGATCAGCTCATTAATAAAAAGATAAAGAAAGCCCTTTCAAGTGCTCTTAAACCAATTTTTTGCGTCGGTGAAACTCTTCAGCAAAGAGAGTCCGGTACTACAGAATCTGTTATCAAAACTCAGGTAACTGAAGGCTTAAGTGGCGTTAGCGCTGAGGACCTTAAGAAGATCATAATTGCTTATGAACCTGTATGGGCTATTGGAACAGGTAAAACTGCTTCACCAGATCAAGCTCAGGAAGTACATAAGTTTATTAGAACTTTGGTCGAAAAACTTTATTCCAAAGAAGCTGCTGATGAAATTATTATTCAGTATGGTGGCAGTGTAAAACCAGAGAATGCTTCTTTACTGCTTTCTCAACCTGATGTCGATGGTGCTTTAGTTGGCGGCGCTTGCCTGAAGGCTGAATCATTCTTTAGTATTATTAAAGCAGCTTAAGTATTATTTAATTAGCTGTTTTTTTTCTATCTGATAATATTCTTTAGTGCATCTGCATTTGATCTTATCAGAGTTACCTGTTTTTTTTTACTTTGTTTTATTCCTGCGGCTTAAAAAGAATTCCATTTTTAAGGCCGCAGGCTTGAATTTCCCTGAAAATATGAGAGATGCTTAGGGTATAAAGATGTCTCCTTTTTGGTTTTGGCTTGCGAATCCCTTTAGCTAAATCATTGTATTACAAGCATTTCTGAAGACAACTAAGTATTCTTCAGACTTCCATTGGACCCCTTTTATATTGCTTTCACCCCCTGATTTTTGTATTTTAAGTGTCTTTTTTTTTGAAATCATTTTCTGCCGAGCTATGAGAAATAGAAGTATTGTATTTTTTGTATTGATTTGCATGGCTGCTTTGAGCCAAACCGAAGGTCAAATTAGAGTAAATTCACTCCCGCATTATGACCTTGTTGCTCAGGATTCAATTTTCCTGGGTGTTACACACACCAGAAGCATTCTTAGTTTAGATGGGGGCTGGAATGTATATAAAAAAGATGCCCGGGATGAAATGAGGACTGTAGGCGTTCCGTGCAACTTTACAGGCCAGGATGAACTGACTTTTGAAAAAGAAATTAAACTTTCGTCTCAGCAGATAAATAATAATACCTTTCAACTGCTGTTTTTAGGTTTAAGTTATTCTGCTGAAATAATTGTTAACAACCTTGTTATTTATAAACATCCAGGTGGCAATTTTCCCTTCCACGTCGACTTGCCAAAGGATCTTCTTAAACCAAATAAAAGAAATATATTGGCTGTAAAGATCTTTCATAGTCTGCAGTCCGATGCAACTATACCAATGAATCAGAGGTTCTTATTTCCCCAAAATAATGCTGGAATTTTTAGGGATGTTTATATTCAGATTTTGCCTCTTACATCTATTTCAAATCTGGATTTTACCTATAGGGCTGTAGGCGGAAGCCACTTTAATCTTTTTGTTAGCGCAAAGGTTAATAACCATCCAAAAGATGAAAGACAGGTAGATTCTTCAAAGAATAACACTTTTACATTGAGAACAAGAATTATTTCTCCTCAGGGCGAAGAATTTCTTAACTCTGCAAATGGTTTTGACCTGCCTTTGCATAAAGAGAAGATTTTAAGCCAATCCTATGACCTCTCTTCTCCTGTGCTATGGTCACCACAGACTCCTTATTCTTATTCAATGAGGATCCAGCTCTTTAGAGGCGAGCAGCTAGTAGATGAGGTAATTAAACCCATTTCTTTTTATTCACTTGAACCATTGAACGATGCACTTTCATTTAATTCTATTTCTCCTTTCATACTAAATGGCACAACATATTATTGTTCAAATGACGGTTATGGTAACATGGCCTCTTTCGAAAAAATGAGAGAGGATATTAAACTGATCAAAGCAATGGGGTTTAATGCAATAAGATTTGCTAAGGATGCCCCACACCCTTATCTGCTTAGACTATGCGAGCAGTATGGACTTCTGGCATTTATCGAATTGCCTATCAATTCTGTTCCATCTCAGATTACTGCAAAAATTTCTTTTAAAGATAGAATAAAAAGTTATTTAGGACAATTCTTAAACAATTATAAGGAATATTCAGCTATTGCTGGAATTGGACTCGGAAGTTCTTATTTGCCAAATTCAGCTGACCATATTTCCCTTATTAGTAACTTAGCTGACCTTTCCAAACACCTTATTAGAAAAATTACATACGCTTCTTTTGTTGGCTTTAAAATACCAGCAATCGAGGGACTCGACCTCTATGGGGTTGAACTTTTTAATAAACCAATGGATGAATACACCAAAAAGTATGAGGAGCTCTCTAATTCTCTTGGTAAAGGACATGTATTTATTAGCGAAGCTACTTATGCTACTTTCCTTGGCAGTACAAACGGTTATTCAAATCCTTTCTCCTTTGAAGCTCAGGCAAAGTTTTTCTCTGATCTGATAGATTATACACACAAAAACCAGACTCCTGGATTTTTCATTAACTCGGCTTTTGACTTTAGGGGTGACTTTAGTTCTTTAAGCGCTGGCTATAGTTCTTTTAATCTCTATAGTATTGGAATACTTGGTGAAAACCGTCAGATGGATAGATTAAGTCAGAAGGTTATCCAGTCGAAATTAAACGATGGAGAGGATGTCACAATTCCAATTGGTAGTAAAAAAGATGATTCACCTGTTGTATTTGTTATATTTGGTCTGGCATTGGCTCTGCTGATGGGTGCCCTTGTTAATTCAAGGAAAAAATTTAGAGAGGATGCTACCCGTGCTCTTCTAAGACCTTATAATTTTTATGCTGATATTAGAGACTTAAGAGTTATGTCAGGCGCTCATACTACTGCGCTTATGCTTGTCCTTTCTCTATGTTCAGCCCTTTTACAGGTTAATCTTCTTTACTTCTTCAGAACAAATGTGCTCCTTGAGAAGATTGTTCTGGCCTTTGGTAATCCAGCTTGGCTTAAGTTTGTCTCTTACCTTGCCTGGAACCCAACTCAGGCTTTGATATGGACTACTTTTCTTTCGCTCCTGTTTTTTATTGTTGCATCAATAGTAGTCAAGATTGCTTCATTTTTTATTAGAAATAAAGTCTTCTTTACAAGTATTTATTTTACTGTTGTCTGGTCGTTCCTTCCATTGGTACTGCTGCTTCCTTTTGGTTTAGTGCTCTATAAGGTCCTTAGTGCTAATGTACTTACATTATATTTATTTATTGCTTTGGTCTTCTTTAGCATATGGATTTTCTACCGCCTGATGAAGGGTATATATGTTATTTTTGATGTCAACCCGGCACCGGTTTATTTCTACAGCATTGCTGTAATTCTTGTTGTATTCGGAGGTATTCTTATTTATTTTCAGCTTAGTGAGTCAACAGTTTATTATTTAATAAATGCAATTAACCAGTATAAACTTATGTAATTGACCAAAGATTGCGCGTTGGTTCTTGTATAAATAAAATCGATTCACTAAGAGTTAGGTTATACCCGTTTAGGCTAGGAATAATTCAAGGAGTTAAGTTTAGTTGTATCTTTCTAAGTTAGAGTTGTTCGGATTTAAGTCTTTTGCTAATAAGACCGTTGTTAATTTTAACAAGGGTGTTACATCAATTGTTGGTCCTAACGGCTGCGGAAAAACAAACATCGTTGACGCTATTAGGTGGAGCCTTGGCGAACAGAAAAGCAGCACACTTAGAAGTGATAAAATGGAGAATGTTATCTTTAACGGTACCCAGAATAAAAAACCTATGGGTATGGCTGAGGTTTCTCTTACTTTGGTTAATGATAATAATGTCCTTCCTACTGAGTATTCCGAAGTAACAATTACTAGACGAATCTTCCGATCAGGCGAAAGTGAATATCTTCTTAACAGGAATGTCTGCCGTCTTAAAGATATAACTAACCTTTTTATGGATACTGGTATGGCAACAAATGCCTATTCAGTTATCGAGCTTAAAATGGTTGAGAATATCCTTAGCAGTAAACCTGATGAAAGAAGAAATATGTTCGAAGAGGCTGCGGGTGTTAATAAATATAAGCTGCGCAGACGCCTTTCACTTAAAAAACTTGAAGAAGTAAGAAAAGATTTAACTCGTGTCAATGATATTGTCTCCGAGGTTGAAAAACAAGTTAACTCTCTGGAAAGACAAGCTAAAAAGGCTGATAAATATAATAAGGTCTCTTCCATACTCAGGGAACAGGAACTCGATCTTTCTGAAAGAGAATATGCTCTCTTAAATGGAAAACGTTCTACACTTAAAGTTCAGAAAGAAACTGCTTTTGAAAGAAAGATTCATATTGAATCTGAACTGAGAAAATTGGAAGATGAACTCTCTGTTTTCCGCGAACAGATCACTAGCATTGAAAATGAACTTAAGGACAAAAGAAGAGAAATATCCCTACAAACTGAAAAGATACATTCCGTGCAGAATAGTATTTCTGTCTCAGAGGAAAGAAAAAAATCTCTTGATAGAAATATTACTCGTTTTACGCAGGAATTAGAAGAACTTCATTTCCAGTTTGAAGATGCAGAAGACCTAATTGTTGAAAATAGAGATAAGATTTCCAGGACTTGTTCTTCTATTTCTACTAAAGAATCAGAAATTGAAAATACTGCTTCTTTAGTTGATGAAAAGCAGTCTCTTCTTGAAGAGAAAAGAAATGAATTGAAATACCACAGAGACTCGATCTTCGGCAAGTTTAAGGATATTACTACAAAAGAAAACGAGATCTCCAACCTTAAAAAAGCTCTTTCTACTACAAACCAGAATATTGAGAAACTTAATAAGAGAATCCTTAGTATAACGAACACTCTTGCTAAAACTGTTGGATTTCTTGAAGAACTGGAACAGGAAAAAAACGAGACAGAAAAAAAACTTGCTCATTCTGAAGAAGTTTACCTTCAAAAACAGGATGAAAAAGAAGAGCTAGAAAAAAAACTTACTTCCTTAAAAGGAAAAGAGCTTGAAGAAAGAAGTATTATTAATGGTCTAAAGGATAAGATAGATTTTTTCCAGGGCCTTATTAATAATTTTGAGGGCGTTTCCAAGGGCGCAAAGGTTCTTATTGAAAGCGATAGCTGGACAGAAAAGGAAAAAACCCTGCTTGCCGATGTGGGCAATACAGAGGAAGACTACCGCTTTGCTCTTGAAGCTGCACTTAAAAATGTACTGAACAACCTTCTCGTGGAATCCTTACCAGAACTTCAGAAAGCAATTAGCTACTTAAGAGAAAATGACTTGGGCAAGGCTTCATTTTATGTGCTGGGATTAAACCAGAATAAAAAGAAGACCTTTCTGGATAAAATTGTTGATTACCAGTTTAAGAAGAAGTACAAAAAAATTGAAAAAGATGAAAATTTCCTGGGATGGGCCGATTCATTCATTCAAGCTGATGATAAATGGAAGCCATTTTTTAAGAAAATTCTCTTTAAGACAGCACTTGCAAAGGATCTTAATACTGCCTTTGAGCTTTGCAGTAAATATCCGGATTTTAACTTCGCTACTCTAAATGGTGACTTTTTAGATAAAAGTGGACTTGTTGATGCTGGATCTGCTCCTAAATTGGATGATACTCTCTTTGGAAGACGACAACTGCTCGAAAACCTGAAGAGTGAGTTCCCAAAGTATGAAAAAAGCCTTCTTGAACTGAAAAAAGAAATTGAGAGCACAGAGGCTTTCTTAGAAGAGATTGATCTTAAAGAGCTTTCAGAACAGAACAGGATACTTGTAAATGATCTGGCTAATGTTGAAAAGCAGATAGCACAGTTTGATTTTGAAAAGCAAAAGTCATCTGACGAAATTGAAAAGCTAAGAGCTGAAATAAATGAGCTTGCTGGTTCATCTTCGCAGATTGAAAAACAGCTTGAACAGCAAATCGCAGTCTTGGAAATTGAGATCTCTGAAAAACAAAAGGCCGATGAAACATTAAAAGAATTGGAACTTCTGGTCAAAGCCTCTGAAGCTGAGTTTAATGGCGCTGTTACTGCACACAATCAGGCTAAACTGGAACTAGAAAGACTAATTGGCGAAAGAAGAAACCTTGAAAACAGCATTTCAAGAGCAGAGCTCTCAAAGGAGAATATTAAAAAGTCTATAGAGAAAAGAGAATATGATATTTCTTCTAGTTCCGAAGAAATTGTCTCTTTAACTAATGATATTGAAGATAAACAGCTTGACCTCGACGATCTTGAAGCCGATAGAAGAAAGATTGTCGCTGTTGAAACCGAGATTGACAATAACTTAAAAGCTGTAAGAAGAAGCGCTCTTGAACTTGAGAAAAAACTGCAGGAGTTCCGCAAAGATCGGGACCGTGTCTCAGATGAGATACATTCGACTGATATTCGTATGAATGAAATTAATCTTAAGATTGATAATCTTATAGCTAATATTAAGGAGAACTATGCTATAACGCTTGAGATCAAAGAATTTGACGACCTGGAGAGTTTTAATTTTGAGGAAAGGGCAAATGAAGTCCATTCCTATAAGCAACAGCTTAAAAACCTGGGACCAATTAATCTTCTTGCCTATTCCGAGTATGAACAGGAAAGAGAAAGACTTGAATTTCTCCATAAACAAAGAGGTGATCTGGTTGAATCAGAAAAGGATCTTGTTAGAACAATTGAAGAAATTAACCTTACTGCACAGAACCTTTTCAGTGAGACTTTTGAACAGATCAGAAGTAACTTTATTAGCATCTTCAGAACACTCTTTAATCCTGGTGATGAGGCCGATCTAAAGCTTGAAGAGGGAGTCGATCCTCTTGAAGCTAAAATCGAGATAATTGCAAAACCAAAAGGGAAAAGGCCTACTTCGATCGAACTCCTTTCAGGTGGTGAGAAAACTTTAACAGCTACAGCTTTGTTATTTGCTATTTATTTGGTCAAACCTAGTCCCTTCTGTATTTTAGATGAAGTGGATGCACCGCTTGACGATGCAAATGTTGACCGTTTTACGAAAATTATACGTGAGTTCAGTAAAAATACTCAGTTTATCATTGTTACTCATAACAAAAGAACAATGGAAGCTGCTGAAACCCTCTATGGAGTAACCATCCAGGAAGAGGGTATTTCTAAACTTGTCAGTGTAAGATTTAATGAGGATTTTGATGCATACCTTAGATAAATTTAAATTGAGTTTCTTTTTTATAATTGTCTCTTTGTTTACCCTTCCTTTAGGGGTGTTTGCTCAGTGGAATAATGATCCTCTTGCAAACAAAGTGCTAGCTTCAGATACAAAAAATCCAATTAATATTACTACAGTTTCAGACCAAAATGGCGGGGGATTTGTTTTCTGGGAAGATAAAGTAGATTCTTCAACTTCTAATCTTTACTTTCAGCATTTTACTGCTGATGGTACAACAGATTTTCCATCATATGGAAAACCCGTAAGTCAGTCTTCTTCACACAAGACGGCTCCAATCTCTGCAACTTCTACACCTTTGAGTGCTGTTATTATTTATAAGGACTTTGGGGGAGATAAGAACGGAGAACTCTATGCTCAGAGGGTCTCATCTAAGGGAGAACTATTATGGACTAACTATGGTATTAAACTTACTGACCATGAGGGGGAGTCTCAGTATCCTTATGTTACTTCAGATAATATGGGTAATGTCTTTGTAACTTATATTTATAGGGATTTTAGTACTCCTGCTAATTACAAGGTCTATGTCCAAAAAATAAAACCATCTGGAGAGACTGCATTTACTTCAAATGGAATGCTTGTAGCTCAATCGGCAAGAATAAAATCTAATCCTAAGATTGCTGGAGATAACAAAGGTGGTATGTTTGTCTTCTGGGTTGAATCTGTCGAGGGAAAAGCACGATTATATGTGCAGCACATTGATGCTAATGGTAAAAATACCTGGTCAAATAAAACTGTTCAGATCTCAAGGGCGCATGAGAACATTCTTAACTACTCTGTTCTAAGTGTAGCTGGTAATTCAGCTTACGTAAACTGGGAGGTTAAAAATGGGACAAAGGATATCTACCAGCAGCTTATCTCAATCGATGGAAAGTTCCTCTGGACTAAAGAAGGGGAAAAACTTACTAATCAATATGGCAGCCAGACTAGTCCACAGGAAATTTATACTCCTTCAGGAATCATTGTTAGTTGGATAAACGAAATTTCAAACGATAAAGATATTTTTATGCAGAAATTCAACTTATCGGGTAAACCACAGTGGAGTAAAGATGGCATTGCTGTAATCAGATTTCGTGGTAACCAGATGAGCCAAAGAATGATCGCCGATCAGAACTCGGGCGCTATTATCGCTTGGCTGGATATGCGTGTTAAAGCTCAGAAGGGAAATATATTTGCTCAGAGAATCTCAAACGATGGCAGAAGACTTTGGGACTCAACTGGAATTGAAATTGCCTCAAACTTAAATTCAGAGAAAAGTTACTTATCTCTCCTTCCAAATAAGATCAATGGGGCAGTAGCTATCTTTAAGGAGAATCGCGCTAAACAGAGCAATATCTATGGGCAGAGAATACTTGGCAATGGCAAGTTTAATTTTGATATTCTCGGCTTTAGAGCTGTTCTGGATAATGGAACGGTTAGAGCTTCCTGGGAAACTATTAATGAGTCCGGTAATAAAGGATTTTATGTCGAAAGAGTTATCTCAGATTCAAACTGGCAGCAAGTGAAATTTATTCCTGGTAAGAATAATAAAGGTGCAAATAACTATGAGTTCTCTGAAGTAAAACCTGCAAAAGGTACCATCTTCTATAGACTTTCTCAAATTGATGAAGATGGAAATCAGCAAAGATCCAATATTGTGAAGCTGGATGACTTTAGCAATAGAAATACAGATAACTTTGCCCTCGACCAGAATTTCCCGAATCCTTTTAGTGATTCTACTACAATCAAATACATTCTTCCTGAAAGATGTAAAGTAACACTTGGAATATATAACGATAGACTTGAAGCTGTTTCAATTCCAGTTGATGAAGTTCAGGAAAAAGGAGAATATTCTGTTTCCTTTAATACTCTCTCTAGTAGAGTAAAATTGAAAAATGGAGTTTATTTTTATAGACTGAAAGCTGGTGACTTTGTTTCTGTTAAGAAGATGGTTGTCACAAAATAAATAGTGAAGCAATGCACTAGGACTGAAGTTAATTTATGAATGAAAAAGCATTTAAGATATTTGTAGATTTTGATGGAACTATTACAAAGCAAGATGTGGGTGAGTTGCTTGTAAATACCTTTGGCAAGTCTGAACAGATAAAAGAAATTATTCGCCTTTGGATGGAAGAAAAAATTACTTCTCCCGAGTCCTGGATACAGATGCTAGCTACTATGAGCAATTTTAGCATTGCAGCTCTTGAGGAGATGCTTAAAGACATCACAGTAGACCCATTTTTTAATGAGTTTGTACTCTACTGCAAAAATAATAATTATCAGGTGCGAGTTCTTAGCGACGGATTTGATATTTATATTAATAGGATTCTCCGACGCGAGGGGCTTTTAGATCTTGAGGTTTACTCGAACAAAGTAACCCTTGATCCTGATAATATGCTGATCCCTTCCTTCCCTTATGGAGATGAGGAATGTAAATTTTGTGGAAACTGCAAGAGAAATCATTTGCTTGTAAACTCGGCAGATGAGGATTTTATTGTTTATATTGGTGATGGCTATTCGGATAAGTGTCCTATACAGTATTGCGATTTCATTTTTGCAAAAGGAAGTCTATTGCGTTTCTGTGAAATGAATAGAATATCATATTTCCCTTTTGAAGACTTTAGCAATGTTATAAGCCGCATTGACCAATTGAGAAGAAAAAGAAATCTTAAGAAAAAACATCAGGCTGAACTTAAAAGAAAAGAAGTCTTTAAACAAGGCTAAGAATCTTTAAGCAAAACTGTAATTGAAAAGGAAAAGAAAAAGAAAGAAAAAGGTGAATCACTAAGTAAAATGAGCAGCATTAAGGCAAAGATATTTAATAACTATAAGTATACTCCACTTCCGTTCATTGCTTTGATGTTTTTATTCAAGGCCCCTAATATTTGGAGTCTCATCATTGGTCTATTAATTACTTCCTTAGGAGAAATAATAAGGCTCTGGGGTACAGGATATTCACAAGTCCATATCCAACCCGATACTTTTAAGACTCAAAACAGTTACCCCATTCTTACAGCAGGTCCATTTGCTCATTCAAGAAATCCTCTTTATTTTGGAAATATTCTACTTTATTTTGGCCTTAGTCTTATGTCATTTGCTCTGTTTCCTTTTCTTCAGATTATTGTAGCGCTATTTTTTTATTTGCAGTATTCATATTTGATAAAAAAAGAAGAAGCCAATATTTCAAATGTAGATGAAAATTATTTCAGATCTGTCCCGGCTTTATTACCAAGGATTTCTGCTTTTAGCAACGAGCAAAAAGGCGGCATAGGTCCAAAGAATGCTGCCTTTAGTCTGCGCAATGGCCTTTTGCATGAGAGCCTAAACATTAAGGCATTTGTGTTTTTGTCAGTCACTTTAATATTAATTTGGTTCATAGGAAGATTTTGAATAAAGAGCTTTTAATTATTGCTGGAGAGGCTTCTGGCGACCTGCATGGGGCTTCGCTTATCAGAGAATTGAAGTCTATAGATCCTTCAGTTAAATTTATTGGTATTGGTGGAAATAAAATGCGTTCCCAGGGCATGGAGCTTTTGTTTCACATCAATCAGATGGCTTTCCTTGGATTTGCTGAAGTCCTAAAGCATATTCCATTTATTAAAAAAGTACAAAACCTTATTATCCGCGAAGTTATAAGTAGAAAAATAGACACAGTTGTTCTTATCGACTACCCGGGCTTCAATCTTAACATTGCAAAAAAGCTAAAAAATCTTGATGTTAAAGTTATTTATTACATTTCGCCACAGATTTGGGCCTGGGGGCATGGTAGAATTAAAAAAATTAAAAAGCTCGTTGATAAAATGATGGTAATTCTTCCCTTTGAGGAGGAATTTTTTCGCAATGCAGGTGTCAATGTTGAATATGTTGGACATCCGCTTCTGGAACAAATTGAAAATTATAATTACTTGAGTAGGGATGATTTCTTTAGAAAATTTTCTCTTGATATTGAACGTGAAATACTACTGCTTCTTCCTGGGAGCAGGCTTCAGGAGGTAAAAAGAATATTTCCTGAATCAATCAAGGCTGCTTGCAGGCTCGCTGAAGATTTGAAAATGCAGCTTGTTGTTGCTTGCTCTTCTGATATTGATGAACAGATGTTTTTTCAAATGACAGATAAAAGAAATTTCAAGGTTATTAAAGAACATACTTATGACCTTTATAAATATGCAAGCTTCGGAATTATTAAATCGGGAACATCTACTCTTGAAGCTGCTTTATTTGGTCTGCCGATGATTTTAGTTTATGCTACAAATCAACTGACTTATCTAATTGGAAAGAGTGTAATTAAAATAGACAAAATTGGGCTGGTTAATATAGTTGCAGGAAAAAAGATTGTTGATGAGTTAATACAAGATGATGTCAATGAAAATAAGATCTACGAAACTTCTATGGCAATCTTATCCGATCCGGGAAAACTTGAAAGTAAACGCAGTGAACTTAGATCAATCCATGCAAGACTCGGGCAGAAAGGTGCTTCAAAAAGATGTGCTCTTCTGGTCTATGAGATACTGACAAGGAAATGCTAGTTCATTAATGCTCCTGCTCTTTGAAAAAACAGAACTGGTAATTTTATAACTTTTAATTTTTGTCAAATGAGTATTAGAAAATTTAGGCAGAATCTTTTAAGAGCCTTGGGAAATATTTTCCTTTTTAATGTAGTGAGCCTTTTATGCAGGACATTAAGAATTACTGTCCGAAATCAGCATTGCATTGAAAAGTTGTTAAATGAAAAGAAGAGCTTTATTCTGGCTTTCTGGCATGGCTCCATGCTTGTTCCCTGGTATGTACATCGCAATAAAAGTTTGGGGGCTTTGATAAGTAAAAGCAAAGACGGTGAGCTGCTCTTTAGAATCTTAAACAAATGGAACTATAAGGTTATCAGAGGATCAAGCCACATTGGTGGAAGCATTGCTCTTGGTATAATGGTTGACTACGCAAGAAATAATACAGTCATTGCAATTACACCTGATGGCCCAAGAGGACCTGAAAGAAAACTAAAACCTGGAGCTGTCATTGCAGCAAAAAGAGCTAATGTTCCGCTTGTTCTGCTTGGAGTAGGCTATAGGAAAAAAAAGACTCTGAAGAGCTGGGATAAATTCGAAATCCCTATGTTCTTTAGCAATGTGAATCTTGTTTATTCAGAACCGATTTACATAAATAAAACTAACTCATTTGAGGAAGTGACGGCTTTGATTGAAAAATGTGAAATTAAATTGAACGAATTGCAGCAAGAGGCAAGTAATTTCTAATGTTATTTTTGAGGATAATATTATTCCCTTTTACACCAATATATAATCTGGTTGTCAGGTTTAGAAATCTGTTTTTTAATATCGGACTTTTTAAAACGACAAAGGTAGGTGCAAAAGTTATTTCAATTGGCAACATTACTGTTGGTGGTTCAGGTAAAACACCAGCTGTTAATCTGCTTGTAAACATTCTTAAGAAAGCTGATATTAAAGTTGGCGTCCTTAGCCGTGGATATGGAAGAAAATCAAAAGGCTATCAATTGGTCTCTGATTCTAAGGAAATTAAAATACCCGTTAGTATTTCGGGCGATGAGATCTGCCTTACTGCTTTGGAGTGTAAGGTAGCAGCAGCTGTTTGTGAGGATCGCGTCCTTGGCGCGCAAAAATTTTTGAAGGATGTGCCGCTCGATCTGATCGTTTTAGATGATGCTTTTCAGCATAGGTGGATTGCTAGGGATCTGGATATACTTATCTTTGATCAGAGCTTCCTTAGTAAGTCTGGTGGTATGGATCAGAACCTTTTGCCCGTTGGTTTGATGAGAGAACCTTTTAATTCAGTCAAGAGGGCTGATGCTATTATCATCAATAGGAAGTTTTCTGATATAGCTTTCCTTCCTTTGCAATTAAGACAGTATTTCGAAGGCAAAAAGATTTTTACGGGTCATTATAAAGTTGCCGGAATTTTTGATGTTAAAAACCATCAGCATTATGAGATCTGTGAATTTGAAGGCCAAAACAGCCTCGTTGTTAGTGGTATTGCCTGGCCAGTATCTTTCTTAAACGTACTAAAACAGTATAATATAAATACGGATAACCAGCTTCTTTTTACTGACCATAAAGATTATGGCTTGAAGGAAATTCAGGAGATAAGAAAGAAATTTTATTCGACAAATTCTCATTCTGTTATTACAACGCAGAAGGATGCTGTCAAACTTTCGGAATTCAACAAGGAACTTGACGATATTGATATATATTATCTAAAGATTGATCTGCAAATCGATGAAATGGCTGAATTTGAGAATTTTATCCTAAAACATATTGCTTCTTTGCAGAAAACTTAAAAATTATCAAAATCTGGGCCTGAAAAATTTGGGGAATGGCCAATGTAGTGTTAAATTACATAGTTGAATATTTTTTTTCTTTAATGATGAGAAAACTCTTCTCGGTTTTGCTCATCATTAATATATGTACAAACAAAAGATAATCAATAAGTCAGATTATGTTAATAACAAAATGGAGGAAAATTAATGGCCCCAAAAAATCCAAAATATGTTTATTTCTTCGGTGCTCCTAAAGCCGAAGGAAAAGCAGATATGAAGAACCTCCTCGGCGGTAAAGGTGCAAACCTTGCTGAGATGGTCAATATCGGACTGCCTGTTCCTGCTGGGTTTACAATTACTACAGAAGTATGTACTTACTATTATGACAATAAGAAGAAATATCCGAAAGAGTTAGAAAAGCAGGTACTCGATGCACTGAAAAAAGTTGAAAGAGAAATGGGTGCAAAATTCGGTGATCCGAAAAATCCTCTGCTTGTATCAGTCAGAAGCGGCGCAAGAGCTTCTATGCCTGGTATGATGGATACGATCTTAAACTTAGGCTTGAATGATACAACTGTCGAAGGTATGATTGCTAAGACAAACAACCCTCGCTTTGTTTATGACTCTTATAGAAGATTTGTACAGATGTATGGTGATGTCGTTTTAGGATTAAAACCAGTTGATAAACATGAGATCGATCCTTTTGAAATTATAATTGATAAAAAGAAACATGATAACGGTATCGAAAAAGATACAGACCTTACAGCAGATCACTTGAAAGAACTTGTTCAGGAATTCAAAGCAGAAATTGCTAATAAGACTGGAAAGAAATTCCCTGATAATCCAATGGAACAACTTTGGGGTGCAATCGGAGCTGTATTTGGCTCATGGATGAACGACAGGGCAATAGTTTATAGAAAACTTAATGATATCCCAGCTGATTGGGGTACTGCAGTTAACGTCCAGACAATGGTATTTGGAAATATGGGCGAAGATTCAGGTACTGGTGTTGCATTTACAAGAGATGCTGCAAGTGGTGAAAATGTATTCTATGGAGAATACCTCTTTAATGCTCAAGGTGAAGATGTCGTCGCCGGGGTCCGTACTCCTCTTCCAATTGCTGACTTAAAGAAGGACAGTCCTAAGATATACAAACAACTCGATGATATAAGAAAGAAACTTGAAAAGCATTATAAAGATATGCTTGACGTAGAATTCACTATTCAGCAGGGCAAACTCTTTATGCTTCAGTGCCGCGTTGGTAAAAGAACCGGCTTTGCAGCTGTTAAAATAGCAGTTGATATGGTAAGAGAAAAACTTATCACAAAGGAAGAAGCACTCATGAGGATTGACCCTGAACAGCTCAATCAGCTCCTTCGCCCTATATTCGATACTAAGGAAAAGAAAAAAGCAGTCGATGAAGGTAAGCTCTTGGCAAAAGGCTTAAATGCTGGTCCTGGCGCAGCTTCTGGTAAGGTTGTCTTCAGTGCCGAAGAAGCTGAAGAAGAAGCAGCTAAGGGAGAAAAAGTAATTCTCGTTAGAATTGAAACTTCTCCGGAAGATATTAAAGGTATGAATGCTGCCGTAGGTATCTTAACTGCAAGAGGCGGTATGACATCTCATGCAGCTCTTGTTGCACGCCAGATGGGCAAGGTTTGCGTAGCTGGATGTGGTACCTTGAATATTAACTATGTCGAAGGTACAATAAGAGTTGCCGGTAAAGACGATATAGTAGTTAACAGAGGTGAGTATATCTCAATTGATGGTTCAACAGGCGAAGTATTGCTTGGTAAACTTGAAACAAAACCTTCTGAGGTTATTCAGGTATTGATTACTAAGACAATGCAACCTAAAGAATCAAAGATCTTCCAGACCTATAATGATCTTATGAAATGGGCAGATCAAATGCGCCGTTTGGGTATTAGAACAAATGCCGATCAGCCCGATCAGGCTCAGAATGCAGTTGCCTTCGGTGCCGAAGGTATTGGCCTGTGCCGCACAGAACATATGTTCTTCGGTGAAAACAGAATCCTTGCAGTAAGAGAAATGATTCTTGCCGATACTCTCGAAGAAAGAAGAGCAGCTTTGGCAAAACTTCTGCCATATCAGAAAGCTGACTTCGTCGGACTTTTTGAAACAATGGAAGGCAAACCTGTAACAATAAGAACTCTCGATCCTCCATTGCATGAGTTCTTACCTCATGAAGACGCTGAGACAAGAGAAGTTGCTGAAAGCCTCAATATTTCAGTTGAAAAAGTTAGAGAAAAAATTGAATCTCTCAAAGAATTCAATCCAATGCTCGGTTTCAGAGGCTGCCGCTTGGGTATTAGCTATCCTGAAATTACTGAAATGCAGGCTAGAGCAATCTTTGAAGCTGCTTGCGAAGTTGCTAAGAAGAAAATCAAAGTTAAACCTGAGATTATGATCCCTCTTGTAAGTACAATTGAAGAATTGAAGCTTCAGGAATCTATTGTAAGAAAAGTTGCTGCAGAAGTAATGAAAGAAAAAGCCGTTAAGGTTAATTACATGGTTGGTACAATGATCGAATTGCCCAGGGCTGCTCTTACAGCTGATAAAATCGCTCAAGTAGCTGAATTCTTTAGTTTCGGTACCAATGACCTTACACAAACTACATTCGGCCTTTCAAGAGACGATGCTGGCAAATTCTTGCCTCTATACGTTGAAAGAGAAATCCTTCCTGTAGATCCATTTGTTTCAATTGATGTTGATGGCGTTGGTCAGTTAGTTGAAATCGGTACACAGAAGGGTAGATCTGTTAGACCTGAATTAAAAGTCGGTATCTGCGGCGAACACGGTGGAGAACCTGCTTCAGTTGAGTTCTGCCATAGGGCAAATCTGAACTATGTAAGCTGTTCACCATTCAGAGTTCCAATTGCTAGACTTGCTGCTGCAAGAGCCGTCATAAAAGAAAACATTGCTAATGCTGAAGCAAAGAAATCTGCTAAAACAGTTTCTGCTTCAAAAAATGGTAATGCACGTAAAAATGGTAAAGCTAAAGTTGCTCCTAAAAAAGTAACTGTTAAAAAAGTAAGTGTTAAAAAAGTAGCTGCAAAAAAAGTAGCTGCAAAACCTGCTAAAAAAACTGCTTCGAAGAGCGTCCCAGCTGCAAAGAAGGTTGCCGTAACTAAGGCTGCTCCAAAGAAAGCAACTGTCGCTAAAAAGACAGCTGCTCCTAAGAAAGCTGCAGCTCCAAAGAAAGTTGTTGCTGCAAAGAAAGCCGTAGCTCCAAAGAAAGCAATTGTCGCAAAAAAGGCAGCTGCTCCAGTAGCAGCAAAAAAGGCAACAACTGCTGCTAAGAAGACTACTGTTGCTAAAAAAGCTGCAACTACAACAAAAAAGGCTGTAGCTCCAAAGAAAGTAACTGTTGCTAAAAAGGCAGCTGCTCCTAAGAAAGCTGCTGCTCCTAAGAAAGCTGCTGCTCCTAAAAAAGCTGCCGCTCCTAAAAAAGCTGTAGCAGCAAAGAAAGCTGTAGCTCCTAAAAAAGCAATTGTCGCTAAAAAGGCTGCTCCGGTTTCAAAAAAAGCTACTAAATCTGTTATAAAAGCAGGGAAAACAACAAAAGCTGTAAAAGCTGACAAAAAGAAATAAATATACCTCTTAGAGCAGTAAGCTGTAACTTACTGCTCTATTAAATTGATTTTAATTGAGATAGTAAGGAGAAAATATGAAACTATCGGATTTTAAATATAATTTACCTAAGACTCAGATTGCAAAATTCCCTGTTGAACCAAGAGACCAGGCGAAATTGATGGTCATAAATAGAGAAACTCAATCGATCGAGACAAAGGTTTTTAGTGATGTTATTGACTATATGGAAAAGGGCGATGTCCTGGTAGTAAATGAGACAAAAGTAATCCAGGCCAGACTATATGGTAAAAAAGAAAGAACAAATGCAAAAATTGAAGTCTTTTTGTTAAGAGAACTTAATAAAGAGGAATGTATTTGGGATGTTATTGTTGATCCGGCTAGAAAGGTTAGAATTGGAAATAGGATATATTTTAATGATAAACTCTGGTGCGAAGTGATTGATAATACTACCTCGAGGGGCAGAACAGTGCGCTTCAATCAGCCAGGTAATATTTTTAAGGCTGTTGAAAAAATTGGGGAGACTCCGCTACCGCCTTATATTAAAAGAGACCCTGTACCTGAAGATAAGGAAAATTATCAGACAGTCTATGCTAAAGTTGACGGTGCAGTTGCTGCTCCTACAGCAGGATTGCATTTTACAGAAGAACTTTTAGAAAAGATAAAGAAAAAAGGGATTAAAATTGCTCCTATCATTCTTCATATTGGACTTGGAACATTCCGTCCTGTTGAAGTTGAGGATCTTACAAAGCATAAGATGGATTCAGAGTATTATGAAATTTCTCCAGCTTCTGCTGAGATTATTAATAAGGCAATTCAAGGAAAACATAAGGTTTTTGTTACAGGAACTAGCTCAACCCGTGCTTTAGAAAGCAGCGTAACAGCTGAGGGCTTTGTAAAACCAAACAGTGGTTGGACAGACAAGTTCATCTTTCCACCTTACGATTTTAAGATTGTTAAAAGGCTTATAACAAACTTGCACATGCCTGAATCAACTCTTATTATGCTGGCTGCTGCATTTTGTGGCTATGACCTGATAATGAAAGCATATAAGAAGGCATTGAAGGAAAATTATCGCTTCCTTAGCTATGGCGATGCAATGTTGATCATTTGATCCTTTAGTTTTATGAGACGAATTGTTGTAATACCAGCCGGTGGATCCGGTATAAGATGTGACGGGGCTTTGCCGAAGCAATATCATAAGGTTAAAGATAAAGAAATACTTGCTTATTCAATTGAGGTATTTCAAAAATGTGATCTTATTGATGAAATTGTTGTCTCTGCACAAAGTGAGTACTTTGATTTAATATATAAAATAGCTGACAAGTATGGATTTGACAAATTAAAGAAAATTGTTGAAGGGGGTAAACAAAGACAGGATTCTGTCTTTAATGCCATTCAGGCTATTTCAGCTGAAAATGATGATCTTGTTGCTGTCCATGACGCCGCTAGACCTCTTTTAAGTCAGGATATTCTGCTTAAAGCTTTTGAGACCGCAGAAAACTTTGGTAGTGCTCTTGTCTGTATTCATGCACGTGATACACTCGTTGTCGGTCAGAATAATATTGAATCATATCTGGATAGAACTAAAGTATTCTATGCACAGACACCTCAGATCTTTAGATTTAATATTCTAAAAGAGTCAATGGATCTGGCATTCAAAGAAGGATTCTACGGAACTGACGAATCAATGCTTGTTAAAAGGGCAGGATACGAGATTAAACTTGTTGAAGGATCTATCATGAATTTTAAGATAACAACAAAACCGGATCTTGAAATTTTCGAAAAGTTATGCGGGGTTTTTTAAAGACCCTGCATTCTTTTTTTCCTATGTCATAATACTGCTAAAAATATCAGCCGTCTCCAAACCAACTCTATATGCCTTTATATCAAATTAATTTTATTTGCTCCTGATTTATTTTGCTTTTTGAAGGAATTAATTCCTTTCAAATTCCTTCAATTTCCCGTAAATTACTGAAAATAATTTTCGAAGGATTATGCTAAAATCACTCCAAATTAAGGATTATGCACTGATTGAACAGGTCTTTGTCGAATTCGATAAAGGCTTGAATATCATTACCGGTGAGACAGGTGCTGGTAAATCTATATTAATAGATGCTATGGGGCTTATTCTGGGCGAAAGGGCATCTGTTGAGGTAGTAAGAAAAGGTGCTCAGAAATCCGTTATTGAAGGAATCTTTGACGTCGAAAACAATACGAAGGTCAAGTCGGCTCTAAAAGCTGCTGAAATAGATTATCAACCCGAACTTATTATGAGACGTGAGATTTCTCTGAAGGGATCTAACAGATGCTTTCTTAATGATACACCAGTTTCATTAGCACAGATAAAAGAAGTCGGTAATCTTCTTGTCGATCTTCATGGACAACATGAACATCAATCCCTCCTTAGAACTGAAACTCATATTGAGATGCTAGATGAATTTGGAAACCTTGATGGGGTAATAGAGGACTATAGAAATGAGTATCATAAATTAAATTCCTTGATTCACCAACTTAGCTCTCTTAGACAAAAAGAACAGATACTAAAGGAGAAAAAAGAACTTTATTCATTTCAAATAAGAGAGATTGATGGTGTTTCACCAGAGCAAGGTGAAGACGAAAAACTCAATCAGGAACTAATTATTCTGGAAAATGCCGAGAAACTCCTTGAATCTACAAACGGTATCTATCAGAATCTCTATGATTCTGAAAACGCTGTCTATGATATGCTAGTTAGTATTAGAAATGAACTTCATGACCTTTCGAAAATAGACAAATCTTTTCTCGATGTCGAGGGAGAATGCCATAGTGCACTTGCTCTTATCAACGATATGGCCGAGTTTATTAGAAGCTATAGCAATAAGATTGACCTTGAACCCGAGCGCCTTGAGGAGATTCGAAATAGAATTGGTGCCATTATAATGCTGAAAAAAAAGTATGGCGGTTCACTCGACTTAGTCCTTCAATACAGACAGAAAATAGGCGAAGAATTTGACCTTGCTGAAAATTTTGAAGATAGTATCCACAAACTTGAACAAGAAATTGAATTAGCTAGAACTAAATGCGGTTCTATGGCTCTGAAAATATCAAAGAAAAGAGAACAAATAGCACTTACTGTTCAAAGAGAAGTTGCTAGTGCTCTTAGCTATCTTGGAATTTCTGATGCAGTCTTTGAGGTAAGAATAACTCATCTGCAGGCAGACAATAAGTCAGAGTCACATATTGTCGTTGAGAATAAAGCATATAGGTTTGACCACAATGGATACGATTGTGTTGAGTTCTTCATTTCTACAAACAAGGGTGAAGATCCTAAACCTCTTGTCAAAGTTGCCTCGGGTGGTGAAATTTCAAGGGTTATGCTTGCATTAAAGACAATTCTGGCCAAAAATGATAAACTGCCTCTTTTGATTTTTGATGAGATTGATACAGGTGTTAGTGGCCGTATTGCACAAAAGGTTGGACAAACCTTGAAAAGCTTAGCCGGCTTTCACCAGATCATCTCTATTACACACCTGCCTCAGATTGCCGGACTTGCCGATCAGCATTATGTGGTTGCAAAATCTTTGCGTGCAGATAGAGTAGTAAGCTCTATTCGGAAATTAAATAATGAGGATAGGGTCCGCGAAGTTGCTAAGCTAATGAGCGGCGAGGAAGTTACAGAGGCAAGTCTTAAAGGTGCTAGAGAACTAATGGGAATTGGTAAATAAAAATGGCTCAGCAAAGGATTAGTGCAGGTATTCTATTATACAGAATTAAAAACGGAACTTTAGAGTTATTCCTTGTTCATCCTGGTGGACCTTTTTTTTCTAAAAAGGATATTGGCTTCTGGAGCATCCCAAAGGGGGAGATTGACAAAGATGAGGATTATCTTAGCTGTGCAATTCGCGAGCTTCAGGAGGAAACTGGTCTTATACTAAAAAAGGATGAGGAATTTGTTCCTCTTGGATCTGTCAGGCAAAAGGGAGGCAAAACAGTGCATGCCTGGGCTCATAAATATGAATCAGATATCGTGCTTGATAATTCAAAAAGCTTCTTTACCGTGCAATGGCCGCCTAATTCGGGCAGACAACAAAGTTTTCCCGAAGTAGATAAGGCTGAATTTATGCAGACTTCATTAGCAAAACAAAAAATTAATATGGCTCAGGTTGAATTAATTAACACGCTAGAGAATTATCTCTCTCAGCTTAAAGGATAATTTGTTTGAAAGAATCAGCTATTTACATTCATGTACCATTTTGCGATCACAAATGTATATACTGTGATTTCTACTCCATCATTAATCATGAAAATATAAATGAGTTTCTTGATGCTCTAACAAAAGAGATAAACCTGCATTCGGAAAATCACTCTAACGGAAGACTATTTACTTCAATTTTCTTCGGCGGTGGAACACCTTCACTGATGAAACCAGAGTACATTAACTATATCCTTTCCTCTCTAAAGGATCACTATTTGATTTCAGATGATGCAGAAATTACTTTGGAAACTAATCCAGGAACAGTCGATAAAAAGAAGCTTAGTGATTTTCTTAAATATGGAATTAATAGATTGAGTGTAGGCATACAGACTTTTCACGATGAGGAATTGAAATTCTTAACAAGAATTCATGATAGTGATACTGCCATTAGAACAGTTAAAGAAGCTAAGGAAATTGGTTTTAATAATATTAATGTTGACCTTATATTCAACCTTCCAGGACAAAGCATAAAAAAATGGAGAGAAAACCTCTCTCGGGCAATTAGCCTTCCTGTAACTCATATTTCAGCTTATAGTCTTATACTTGAAAAAGGAACCATTCTTAATAAAATGGTACTCGATGGCAAGGTTAAAATGCAGGATGCTGATTACGATGCTGAAATATATGAGCTGACTATCTCTTTTCTTAAAGATCATGGCTTTAAGCAGTATGAAGTCTCGAACTATGCAAAAGAGGGTTTTCAATGCCGGCATAATATGGCCTACTGGCATTATGTTGATTACCTTTCCTTTGGCCCTTCGGCTCATTCGTTTGTAAATGGAAAACGTTGGTGGAATTATTCAAGCCTTCGAAAATATATTACTGAAATAAATTCTGGTAGATCAGCCATCGCAAATTCAGAGATCCTTAGCTCTGAACAGATGCTCTCTGAATATGTAATGCTGGCCTTAAGGAGTAATGGACTCAATATTACTGCCCTTAAAGAAAAATTTGGCGATAAATGGATTAACGAAAAATTTGAATATCTGAAGGCCCTGCAGAGGCGTGGACTTTTATATTTTGAAGACTCCCTCATCCAGCTTACAAGTAAAGGATACTCTCTTTGTGATGAGATCCTGGAAAAGATACTTTGATCTAAAGATTAACTTCTATTGTAAATTACCCCTTCTTTCTTACCTGTCTTCCTTAAAGTATAATTAAATTCTAAATATTTAAAATATAACAATTTAAAATTTAATTATTAAAAACGGTTGATAAAAAATAAAATAAATTGTAACATATAATAATTCTGGACTTAAACCGATCCATAGGTATGTAAAAGGATTGTAAAATAAGAGGAATGCCAAATGAAAGGAACGAGGATTATTGGAATAATACTCATTATTCTTGGAATTCTAGGTTTTGCATTTGGTGGGATCAGCTTTACGAAAAAAGAAAAAATAGTTGATCTGGGCCCAATTGAAGTTCAGTCTGAAAAAAAAGAAAGCATTCCGGTAACACCAATTGCCTCTGCTGTAGCAGT